>CAYXGR010000034.1:4791-15389 GCA_964464525.1 uncultured Planctomycetaceae bacterium | reverse complement strand
GATGCTCTGATAAACGTGGCTCTGAATCAATTATCTTGTGAGAAAAGGGGGCTAGCTTATTCCCCACCCATTCTTTTGAGAAAGGATGGGGCTCCCGTGCAAAAGGAACACGGCCTAACGACTGAGTCGTTAGGCCGTGTCGCCCATTGAATCATGCTCGAAGGATCACAGTGGATCCTGCTCGATTGAAATCGTCCCTACGGCGTCAGCAACAACGTCACGAAGGCCGCCGTGTCTGCGGCATCGAGCGTCCCGAAGGGCGCTGCCAAGTCGGCACAATCGACAAATGTCGGACTTGAAACCAGGGCATCGACATAGCCCTGGATATCCTCACCATCGATCACGCCGTCGGCGACGAAATCACCCGCCAGTCCGATGCTGCCGATGGCCTCCAGGCTGAAGCCGCTGCACCCGGCGCCGTTGCAGGCCTTGACCCAGTAGAAATAGGTCGTGCCCGTGACGACTGTGTTGTCGTCGAACGTTGTTGCCGCGACGCCGTTCGCGAGCATTGTCGCCGTATTCGTATCGTTCGCCGTGTTCCGCCAGACTTCATAGTCGGCAGCACCGGTGGCCGCATCCCAGGACACGCTCACCACTTCACACGAGGTGCCGTCCGTCGCCGTTACGTTGGCCGGCGGAGCGGGTGCGGTGACACCACACTGGAACTCGAATATATCGAGTGCGTCGATCGCCGCCTCAACGACGGACTGGGTGCCGACGTCTTCGGCGGTGAACCGGATCTGGAACTGGGCCGAGGCCGTGACCGGATAGGTCTTGACGAACCAGCCGCCGGAGACCTCCGGGTTCGGACTCGACGCCGTCGGGCCGACTGTTTCAAGCCCCAACCACGTCGCTCCGCCGTCGGTCGATGTTTCGATGATCAACCGATCGGTCTCCGGGCCTCCGCCGCTGTCGTTCGAGAACCAGCGTGCATAGGTCACCTGCGGAGCGGACAACGCGCTGGTATCGATGATCTGCGAGGTCAGCGTCGTAGAGCCGTTGTCGACATCGGAGTTGCCGGCGAAGTTGCCCGTCAGCCAGCACTGGCCCGAGCCGTCAAAGTCGGCCGGTGGATCGCCCCGGGCTCCGTTGGCCGGAACGCCACGTTCCCATGCGCCATTTGTGGCTCCCGCCACTCCTGAGACAGTCCAACCCGGATCGGTTTCGAAGTCGTAGGAGACCGCAACTGCGGTTCCGGTCGCGGAGAACGCATTGAAGACGGTAGTCGGCGCATCGGACGGATCGGTGATCGTGCCCGACGCGGTAGAATCGGCGCTGAAGTAGTATTCGAGGTTGGACAGGCAGGGAACGGCGGGTAGCGTTGCCTCGTATTCGTTTGGATTGATTTCCGTCATCGGCGTCGTTATGAATGGCCCCGCGCCGCCGATGCGGGTGTGGATCATGCCGGTTCCAGCGACCGGCGTATCGGAGATCGGTCCGACGTTGACGAGAATCGTCGTGGTCTGATCGGGCGTGATCATATTCGGAAGCCCGGCGGGAAATATAAAGTCGATCGGGATCAATGCCGGGGCGGGCATGCTGTGTGCCCCGAAGCCGGCATCGATCTCGGCGTAGTGCGGCGTGCCGTTGCCGATATCGCCGTCGTCGTCGTCCAATGTTAGAAAGTCAATGGTGATCTGCGGTGTGATCGACGAACCGCTGTGAAGCAGGATCGAATTGACCGTCAGATTGGACAGGATGTCCAGGTAGGTTGTCGGATTCGTCGCCAGCAGTTCGTTTCGGGTATCCCAGACACAACCGGAGAGCAACTGTCCGCAGAAATGAATCTCTCCGGAACAGGGGAATTGTTGAACGTTGTTTGCATCTCGAAGTGGTTGGGCGCAGGGTCCGAAGAAACCGAAACCGGTGCCCGATTCGTCGAGGATAATGGTGCTTATTGTATCGCCCATCCCCTCGCCGTAGGCGCCTTGGCCGCTCCCGGCGGCCTGGACCAGGTGATGGCCGAATTCGTGAAAGATTACACTGGTCCATGCGGTATTGGGCGAACCCCCGCTAGCCGCGCAGAAGTTGATCGAGTAACCCGTGGGCGAGGAGCCGTCGAATGAATCGTAGAAGGCATTGCCCGGGCAAATCCCGCCGACCAGATTCACATTGACCGAGATGCCGGTGTCGGTAAACGTGGGATAGGACGGATTGTAAAAGGCCGTGAAATCTCGCACCACGTTGGCATTGAGATAGCCGTTGACCTGCGCTCGGGATAACTCGGTATTGCTGAAATTGTGTACGAAATCGGCGGGGCCGGGAGGGGTAACGGTTCGGCTGAGCAAATCATCCGTGCCGGTCGAGTTGAAGACATTGAAATAGATCCCGGTCAGGGTGGATTCGATCGTCACCATCAGCGGTGTGCCCGGTGCGGTAAACGCATAATCGCCGTTGGCGTCGGCGAATGCGTTGGTCGTGCCGACGTTGACGCGAGCCCAGGGCAAGGGAGTCGGAAGTTCCGCCTCGCAATGCTCGGCACCCGAACCCTGTGTAGCCAGGCCGCTGACGTTGCCAAAGACGTCGACGTCGATGATCTGGTTTTCCTGATGGAGAATCGCGCCAGTGCGGATATCGGCGAAGAATCTCCACTTTTCCACCGATGGTCCATTGGGCGTGAAATCATCGCCGACAAACGTCAGCGCCACGACCGGGTCCACATCCATGTCTTCGATGCCCGCCCACACAATCGCCTCGGGAGGGCTGAAGTTGACCAGCGTTGGAAACAACCGCAGTGCCTCTGCCTGGGCAAGCTCGAATTGTTTCTGAAGGTATTGCGGCTGCGTGAGGTTGTTCCGCATCTCCGCCGCAATCTGGAACGTGCCCAGATCTCGCAAGGCCGAAGAGGCCAGTACGATGGGCGAGCCCGGTTCGTTCCGGGCCAGCAGCCGCAGACCGCTGTCATAGACCGGAAGCTCATCCTTGAATTGCGAATAATATACGAGTGTAAACTTATAGGTGTCGGTCGCGTCGTCGTACATCACCGGCTGAGTGTGGCTGCGATCGCCAAACCGGCTACCGGGATGGAGATCGGTCGGTTTGACGCCGAACATCATCGCGTTTGCGGCGCGAAACGTTTCGGCAGCCTGGATCGGCGTATTCCCGTGGGAAAAGGCGCGGCCGTAGATTCGTGTCGTCCGAGTCCCCTGCTTGTAGAGTTGTGTGCCCGGTGATTGATGGATGAACCGAGCTTCGGCATCGAGTACCGCCGGTCGCGGAGTCTGCCCTGAAATGCCGGGTGTTGTTTGACGGGTTGCGTCGGATTGTGGGGTGTTTGCTTCAGCGAAGATTGCACTGAGGCCCCATGTCAAGATGCACAATCCCCCCACGAGAAAAGACGAACGATTCATTCCGCCACTCCTGTTCCGCGCCTTGATCAGCGCAATAAGTCTGTCTCGAGCTCGCCGTCCTCAATCGGACTACCGCTATCATAACAGGTTGGGGGCGAAAACACCAAATAATGCAGAAACGAGCTAGGATTCTCGGTCCAGGGCAGAATCGGCGAGTGTCGTTCTGGGCTATTCCAGTCAACAGTCACCAGTCGCCAGTATCCTCGGAAGCCCGTTGAAACGGGCTGAATCTATTGGTGGGGGCGTTTCACCGTCCCCATGGGACCGGCCTGAAGCCCGCTCTGAGAGGGGAATCCCCGTGAACGGGGCTTGTTGGTACCCCGTTCGCAGAGATTGAGTCTTACAAGTCCGGCTGAGGTTCACTGTGAGAGGAGTACACCACCGAATGAAGTCGGCGGCAAACAGAAAGATTGCTCGGTGTGAAGCCGGCATGGAATCCGCCGATTGTGTCATGGACCTGTGGCCTGGGATTCGGCGTGCTGATCCTCCTCGATGCGTCTGGGACGGTTATGCTTACCCTCGGCTTTCGCGCACTGGCTGGGATTCTTCTGTTTGGAATAGGCCTCGACGGCTTCGTCGTCTGCATAGCGGACCGATGCCAACAGGCCGTGGTAGGTGTCGGGAAAGTTTTCCATGCCGTCGACGCCGATGGTTTCGGGCCAGTGGCCCTTGTCGTAATAAAGGGTGCCGAAGAGCACATCCCAGATGGAGAAGATCGAGCCGTAGTTTGCCCGCTGGCCCCGCGCTTCGGTCGAGTGATGCCACCAGTGGAGTTCGGCGGAGTTGAAGATGTAATTGAGGGAACCGATGTGGGTTCGCCAGTTGGCGTGGTGCCAGAATCCCTTGAGAATGTCGACCGCCCCGTAAAGGAGAATGATCGAGCGATCGACGTGGAGGAGGTGGAAGGGGAGGACGATCAGACCGTACTTGATGAGCGCCTCGAGGACGTGGACGCGGAACGTGGAGAGGGCATCCATCTCGACGAGGGTATGATGGACGCGATGGGCGCGCCAAAGCAACGGCGAAACGTGATACCAGCGGTGGAGCCAATAGCGGGCGAAATCGTTTACGAGCAGGAAGACAACGAATTGCAGTGCCCAGGGCCAGGGGGCCATGCCGGGGGTTTCCAGACGTGGGAACCAGAGAACCAGGTAGATCACGACAATCTTGGTGGATTCGGTCAAGACCGGCCCGTTGATCAGGCTGGCGGTGAAATCGGCAAGATAGCCCCGGCGTCTCGGCCCGGTCTTGTAGTTCGGCATGACCGGGGGCAGGAAATGCTCCAGACCGTGGAAGACGATCAGGCCCAACAGGAAGACGAGGATCAGATACCACACGAGTCTAACTCCATCGATCGATCATCCGAGTCACAGTACGGCGGCATGAAGGACGCGCTATTTCAACTGAGCGGTCAACTCGTCCGACATGCCGGCCGCTGCGGCCCGGTCCCAGGGACGCATCCCCGAGAAGTCCTCGGGCGACAGTTCGGACACGATGCAGGTGCGTTTGCCGTTGGGGGTCATCGGCACCCGGTCCACCCGAACCGCACGCACCCTTGTGGGCGATCCGAATCGCTCGCGGATGGCTTCCATGCCCATCTCAAACACCGCCTCGGAAAAATTATCCTCGGGCACGTATTCATACGTCAAATCATCCCGCGCGTGCTGGATGATTCGCCACTCCTTGACCGGGCTGCTGCCGGCTTGGTCGAAGATGTGGTACAGATAATGCGGCGATACGAGATCGCCGGCGGGCGTCGGCAGGAAATCGTTGATCCGGCCCTGAACGGCGCCCATGAGCGGGAAGCGGATTCCACAGTCGCAGATCTTGGTTGACAATGATGCGACATCGAGCAACCGATAGCGGATCAGCGGCATGGTATAGCCATACAGGTCGGTACAGACGACCTGACCGGTCTCGCCCGTGGGGACGGGTTTGCCGTGTTCATCGACGATTTCCACGATCATCCGGTCGGCGTCGATGTGATAGTTGCCTTTTCGGCACTGCCAGGAGACGGTGCCGAGTTCGACGGCTCCGTAGAGATCGCGCGGCTCGGTCTTGAAAGCCTCGCGCATGGCCCGGCGCATGTCGGGCATGAGGGTCGCGCCGGTGGGGGCGAGCAACCTCAAGGGGAATGATTCACCGCGGCGCAACAATTCCCGCGCCAGCAGGTACAAGCCGCCGGTCTGACCGATCAACCCCTCGGCGCGGAATTCGCGGAGCGTGGTCAGTTGCTCGTCGATCGAGTCGGAAGGGAAAATGTGCCGCGTTTTGGCGATTCGTCGGACGATTCTGCCTTGCTTTGAATTGAGCCAGCCGCTGGCCATGGTGACGGTGCGATGCCAGGGCCGCACGCCGTTGTAGAGGAGCGATCGGAGGTAGGAACGACGTGTGACGCGAAGTTCCTTCGTGACGCGGCGGATGGTGATGGCCCGGCCGGAGGTGCCGCTGGTGGACATTTCGTCGAGGTCGTCGCGATCGGCCCGCCGGTCGAGGATGCGATCGCCGGCTTCGACGACGATGTCCTTGTTGATCATGGGGATCGCGGTGAGATCGTCGCGAGTACCCACATGATCGGGGAAGAATCCCGCCTGCCGCCACAGGTCGTGGTAGAACGGTACATGCTCATAGGCATGGTGGATCAACCGGCGGAGTTGCCGATTGCTTTCCTCGCGCATCGCCTCCGGTGATCGTTTCGGGTTGCGGAGGAGAATCCGCACAAGGCTTGGAAAGGAATATTCAGGCATGTGTCATCCATGCTTGTCGGGGGAAGCATCGGAGCCCATGTCCACGAGGGAGCATCGGCGTCCCGCCGGTCGTATTGAGTCCCAGCGCGCTGAGAGTTGTGCCCTGTTCACGAGTCGGTCAATTGGCATTGGAATGCACCTGTGCGTTGACGCCGATTCCGGGATGGGCCAGGTGCCGAGTCATGTCCAGCATTGCCCTGAAATGGTTGGGAAACACGGGTGCATCCTGGTTTATCTCCTCCTCCATTTTGAAGGCCTTTTCGAGATTTTCGTGGGGCATCTGTGGAAACTGATGGTGAAGACCATGGGACGCAATGTGAAAACTCGTATAGGAAAAGGCCCGACCGATCGGCCCATCGGTGAGGACGGTGCGTGCACCGGCCATCGCGTCGCCCTCGGGCAGGCCGAGGTGCTCGGTGAGTTTGCGTATGGTTTGAACAACTCCGGCGACATAGGCAGGAATCAAGTAGACCTTTGCGAACATCCACCAGGCATTGTAGAAGGCCACAATGGCGAGCAGACCGGCCCAGAATGTGAAGATCAACAGAAATTCCAGGGTGATCCGCCTGCGTATCTTCGGGTCGGTCAGCGGCGAATTTTTCGCGAAAAAGATCCGCCAGTAAATCACGGGGCCGACCCAGAGGCCAAGGAAGATATCGAAGAAGAGAAACACGCGTCGGAACAACAAGGACTTGTTGGGATCACAATAGGGCCAGAGTTCCCAATCTTCGGGATAATTCATCCGGTTGTGATGGCGGATATGAACCTGTCTATATACGGTGAAGGGGACCATGAGCAGCGTACCCACGATGGTGCCATTGCGGACGTTGTGGAACTTGCCCTGGTACAAGGCATAGTGGGCGTCTTCGTGGAAGATGGTCATCCAGGTGTGATGAAAGTAGGCAAGCCAGGCCACGACGAATGCATACCAGAGCCAGTGTTCTGATGGCCAACCGGTTGCGATCGAGGCGATGGCGATGGCGAGGCCAGCCAGATTAAGGAGCATCGCGGGAAGATTGCTGCCGGTCACCTGATGCAGGGCTTTCACGACCTTCGCATCCATTGTTTCGATTCCTCCGCTCGATCGACGATGTTGAAGGCCTTGATCACAGGCGTCGCAAGTCACCCGTATGAAGGTGATCAACCGATCCGCCGACGGGCACTAGTATTTCGCAAATAGCGGGGATATTCAAGGTCTCGGATTTTATTCATCGATTCCCGCGTTCATGTCGGCTGGAGGAACCCGGCCCGCTGGGACGCCCCACTCGAATAACGAGTGGATCGAAGCCCGGGATTCGTGGGTTGTCGACGATCAATCGGCCTCTGCAGGGCTTATAGAGGAGGAAAGCGTCGCGGGGGGAGTCACTCCTGCGTACAATGGTCGTCCGATATCGGAACTCGATACGGTGTGCTCCAAGGAGAAGAGGCGGGTGAGAGTGTTGTTTCTGAATATCGTACTGCTCGTGACCATAGCGGCGAATGCCGATTGGACGATACTCCGCTCTGCTTCTCAAGATATAGGGAAATCTCCACGAAGTCAGCCGGCTGCGGGGAATCCTCCCACATCCCGGCCCGCTCGGCCCGAGGGATCGCAACCCGAAGCGATTGCCACGCACGAACAGTCGGACGCGGAGAAGATCAGGCGGCTGATTCATCGACTAGGTGACCGGGTCTATCGAGTTCGGGAACAGGCCCAGACAGCGCTGGCCCGGCTTGGTCCGGCCGCCTTGCCCTATCTGGTTGAATTCATCGACAGTCGGGATCCGGAGATTGCCAATCGTGTTGTTTCGTTGATCAAGCGACCGGAGGATGCTGCGCTGCGGATGGTGGTCGTGGTTCGATTGTTGTCCACGGGCGATCCTGATCTGATGGAGCCGGGGGTTCATATGCTGTTCGAGGAGCCGCTGATCGATTATGGCCTGTTCGTAGCCAGCACGAAGAATGCGAAGGGACTTCAACGGGCGATCTTTGAGCCGATCGCGGCGCAACTTGCGGAGTGGAAACAGGCCACGGAACTACATCTGGCTCGCCGGGTGAATCTTCTGCGCGATCAACGTATCAGCGTGGCCGCCGACGAGTTGAAACAGCATCGGGGTACCCGGCTTTATCAGGCCGAGGCCGCCTACTGGCAGGCGGTGGATGCCGTGGAGGAGTATGCCGTCAAACAGGGGCAACCGAGGATCACGACGACAAGGCCATCGGAAGGAGATGGAGAACAGTGAATGTCGGTTGGCGAATAGAGATTGGTTGGTGAGTAGAGACCTGCAGGTGAATAGAAAAAAGGCTGATTCACGCGGGGAATCCAACAGGTCACCTTCCGTCACGTTGAAACGCGAGGAATCCTGACTGGACTCAGGCTCAAGGAAAACAAGATGCGGTCACTGCTTCAGGACATCCCCGAGGGAGGTCTTCAGGAACAGGTCTTTAAGCCTGTCCGCCGCGTCCTGATGGGCCTTTGACATCGTCGTCTGGACATTCATGGGCATCCCACGCAGGCTGTCGTCGCGTTTTTCCATGCTGACCAGCGCGCCGACACCGTCGAAGACATCGTAGAGGGAAATAGTCTCCGGTGATCGGTTGAGCCGGAAGCCGCCACGTGGGCCGCGATCCGAATGAAGAATCCCCGCGTTCGCCAATTGGCTGAGGATCTTCGCGGCGTAGGCCTTGGGCAGCTTGTGCTTGTGGGCGATGTCGCCCGCGCGGACGCCCGGAGGATCGGACGTGTCCACGTTTTGCCGGGCGATTTCATACAATGCCAGCAATGCGTAGGTTGCAGTTTTTCTGCGGAGCATGACGGTTACCCTCTTCTTCCGCTATGATGCGATTGAGGCCCGAACTGGAAGACGCGGCCGAAGCCCGAACCTCGTCCACTTGAACGATGAATCATAGTCCATACTTCGTCGATTTCCAGTGTCGAATAGTCGGAACCTGAAAATAGTCAACCAATAATCCTGGCTCGATTCGGGCTTGTGCTGCAATCCCTCATTAGGAGGTCTGGCATCCGATGACACCTGTGGTGAAATCGAAACATTCCAACCCAGCCCCCGCATGGCTTCGCGCACTGGGGCGAGACGACCTACCGGAGTCGATTACCCTGAATGGGCATACCTATCGCCGCGTGAAGACGTATAAACACGATTTTTTTGCCGCGACCGGCCGGTATGAGGGAGCAGGGAGCACGGTTGTCTTAAAAATGGGGCGCACGGCATCGTTGTGTGGCCTCCCGATGGGGTGGATCGGGCGATTTCTGATGAAGCGGGAGGTGCGTCTTTTTCGGCGGGTACGGGCCGTGACGGGCGTTCCACCCCTGTTGGGAACCTGGGACCGGACCGGTCTGGTACATGACTATGTTGAGGGCGGACCGCTTGGAAGGCGCGATCGGCCGGATGATGAGTTTTTCCCACGTCTTCAAGAAATATTGGAGGCGATGCACGCCCATGGCGTGGCATATGTCGATCTGGAGAAGCCGGAAAACGTTTTACTAGGCGACGACGGACGGCCCTACCTGATCGATTTTCAGATTTCCTGGTATTGTCCGCCGAATCGATTTGGAAACACTTGGATTGCACGACGCGTTCTGGCCATCCTCCAGGCGTCCGATCGTTATCACCTCCTGAAACACTGGCGCCGCGCGCGGCCGGACCAGTTGGATGCGGCCTTGATGGAAGAGGCTCGGCGGTTGCCCTTCTGGATCGCGTGGCATCGGGCCATCTTCCGGCCGCTGATTGTCATCCGCCGTCAGATTCTGGTGTGGCTGGGTGGTCGGTCGTCGGCTCGGGGTCGTTCGCCGGGTTGATTGGAGCCCAAGAGCAAGCGCGGGATCCTCGTGGGTAGACTGCCTGGTCTTCGAACCCACTCGCTGGCGCTCGGGGCTCGGATTGGATGGATGGCATGGGTGATCGGAGCCCACATTCGCTAATCTGCACGATCAACAGATGGGTCAGTTGGCCCACCCTACTGCCGATTCACGAGTCACTTGAAATGTCATGGACACGGGTCAATCGCGTCGGGCCAATTTTTCTTTAAGGCGTGCGACGACGGTGGGGGGGATCAGACGCTCCATCTGGCCGCCTGCGAGACCGCCCATCTCCGCGATCTGGCGGATGAGGGTGCCGCTGATCAGGGCGGTCTGGTCGGTGGTGAAGAGGAAGACAGTTTCGACATCGCCGGCGAGCATGTTGACGTTGGCCTGGCGCAGCTCATTTCTCAGATCGTCGCTGTCGCGGATTCCCTTGACGATGACAGCCGCATTTTTTTCACGGAAGTAATCCATCGTCAGGCCGGTGTAGGCCTCGACCTCGACATCCTGTGTGCCGGCGACCAGTTCGCGAAGCATCGTTACTCGCTCGGCCGCGGTGAATAGGGGTTCCTTCTCGGGGTTGACGCCGACGGCCACGATGGTTCGATCGAACAGGTTTCGACTTCGACGGATGATGTCCAGATGACCATTGGTGGGTGGGTCGAAGGTACCCGCGAAGATGGCGACTTTAGGCTGGCGCTG
>CAYXGR010000034.1:0-4691 GCA_964464525.1 uncultured Planctomycetaceae bacterium | reverse complement strand
CATTGGTGGGTGGGTCGAAGGTACCCGCGAAGATGGCGACTTTAGGCTGGCGCTGTGTCACGGTATTACCCTGAAAAGCGTAACCGGATCGGCGATGCTATTCATATCGTAATGCCTCCACCGGATCGAGGCGAGAGGCCTTCCAGGCGGGGTAGATGCCGCTGACGATGCCGGTGAAGGTGGCCATTCCGAGTGCGATCGAAATGGACCAGGTCGTGGTGACGGTCTGGAACACGCGGGTGAGTTGTTCGATCGTGTTGGCCAGGGCCCAACCCATGAAGACACCGGCCGCGCCGCCGAGGAAGGAGACGAAGCTGGCCTCGATGAGGAACTGTTGCATGACGTCGAGCCGCTGGGCGCCCATGGCCATGCGGACGCCGATCTCGCGCGTGCGCTCGGTGACGGCGACGAGCATGATGTTCATGATGCCGATACCGCCGACGACAAGGCTGATGCCGGCGATGGAGCCGAGGACGATGCCAAGTGTCTTGGTGAGTTGGCTGAACTGCTTGACGAACTCCTTCTGGGCCTGAACCTGAAAATCGTCCTGCTGACCGGCGCGGATTTTGTGCCGTTGGCGGAGGAGTTTCTTGATTTGGTCCTTGGCATCCTGGATGTCGGCATCCGAGGGGGAGACGGCCTCGGCCACGACGGACTGGATCGACTTGAGGCCGTACAGCCGATCCATCGCCGTGGTGACGGGGACGATGATTTGACGGTCGACATCGGTAAAGCCGACGTTGCCCTTTTCCTCCATGATGCCGATGACAGTGAAGGTTCGGGAGCCAAGGGTACCGATGCCGGAGATCTTGATCTTCTCGTCGAGGGCGGGCCGGCCGCCGAACAGTTCACGCTTGACCTTGGCGCCCAGCACGACGACGCTCGCCTTGCTCTGGACATTTCCCCGGCTGATAAATTTGCCCTCGCTCACGAAGTGGTTGTTGATGCCTTCATAGGCATCGGTTCCCCCAAGAATGGAGGCGCTGGTATTTTTCGACAGGAACTTGATGAAGACGCTGTTGTTGATCTGCGGCATCACCTTGCGAACCGCGGCGCAGCGCTGAAGAATGGCGTTGGCATCGTCCAGCTTGAGCGAATCGAAGTTGCCCACCAGCCGGTTGTTGCGGCGCTGGACGTTCGGCATGATGAAAATCTTATTCGAGCCCATCGACTCGAACCCCTCGGAGAAGCGGGCGCTCATCCCCTCGAGGATCGCCATCGCCGCGACCACGGCGGCGACGCCGATGATCACACCCAGCGTGGCCAGGATGCTGCGGAGGGGATGAATCCACAGGCTTCGAATGGCCATCATGCAGACTCGGAAGAAGAACATCGTTTATGAAACTCCTGCCGGCCGAGCCAGCGGTGGCGGCGATCGCTCGGGACTTTGTGATTCATCGTCCAATTCCAATTCTTTACGAACGTCGTCATCTACGCGACGATCCTCGACGATCTTCCCGTCCCGCATGCGGATAATGCGCTGGGCCTGGAGGGCCACGTCCATTTCGTGCGTGACCAGGATCACGGTGACGCCGGACTGATGCAGCTCGTGAAAGATTTCCATGATCTGACGGCCGGTTCGGCTGTCGAGATTGCCCGTGGGCTCGTCGGCAAGCAGGATCTTGGGCTCATTGACGATGGCGCGGGCAATCGCCACGCGCTGGCGCTCTCCGCCGGATAATTCGCTGGGTTTGTGAGTGGTCCGGGCGCCAAGGCCGACGCGCTGAAGGGCCTTGGTGGCGGACTCACGGACGCCGAGCTTGCGGCCGTAGAACAGCGGGATCGCGACATTATCAATCGCCGAGGTACGCTGGATCAGATTGAAGGTCTGGAAGACGAAGCCTATTTTTCGATTGCGCGTCAGGGCGAGTTGCCGGTCGGACATCGAACTGACGAGTTCGCCGTCGAGCGTATAGCGCCCGCAGGTCGGCCGGTCGAGGCAGCCGAGCAGGTGCATGAGGGTGCTTTTTCCGCTGCCGGACTGTCCGGTGATGGAAAGCAGTTCACCCTTGCCGATGGAAAGATGCACACCGTCCAGCGCGCGGACGATCGTCGTTCCCATCTGGTAATGCTTGGAGAAATCGGTGATTTGGATCAGTGGCTGAATCAATGCTTGTGTGGCGCCTCGGGAAACGTCGAAACGTTGAAAAGTCAAAATGTCAAAATAACAACAAAATCAAAACAACTTGGTCGGGAATCGCCTTATTAGTGTACTTTGACTGGACACCCTCTAAATTCCCGCTCGCTTGCGCTCGGGGCTCGGATTTTGCATTCCCCACCCTTTCTTTTAAGACAAGGATGGGGCACCCGGCTACCCTACTCTACGCTTGTTGGTTACATAGATGCCTTTTCGCTTTCTTTTTGCTCTTTCTCCGTCAACTTCGGTCGCTTGACCCAGACCTCCTGGCCGGAGTCGATGCCCGAGATGATCTCGGTAAAGGTGCCATCGGTGTCGCCGATCTTGACGGGGACGCGTTTTTCGCCCATCCGCCCGCGAGGATTGTTTCGGTGCGGAATAAACACGAAACAATCGTGCCCTTCGCTCATCAGGGCTTCGTTTTTTACCAGGACAACATCCTTCTGTGTTTTAGTCTTAAATGATAAATCGGCCTGGAGACCGAGCAGTTTCTGGACATCGTCGCCGATCAGGCGGATGCGAACCATGAAGGCAATTGCATTATTGGTACGGATAGGCTCCGGCAGGATCCGCTCGATGACGCCTCGGTAGGTCTGGGTATGATAGGCCTCGACCGTTACATCTACCGGTCGCCCCTTGATGTCGATGCCTTCGTTTGTGAGGCTGTCCTCGAGTGCTTTTTCTCGCGCCGCCGTTTCCGCTTCCGGCTCGGTGGCTTCTTCTCGATCCGCCGTATCGAGGATGGTTTGGGCCTTCTCGATATAAGCCGACTCATTCAGCTTTTGCGTCTGTCCCGGCCGGGCATAGTCTGGCGCGATCTTGCGAATCGCCCCGATGTCGGCCTCGTCGATCTGGGCCATGACGAACATCGAGCTGACATCGGCGAGGAACATCAGCGTTGTCCCGCCCGTGAGTGATTGGGTTCCGCTCTGGATCATCTCGCCATTCCGCGTGGCGATGCTATAGACCATTCCATCCGAGTGTGCCTGAACCGTGGTCTCCTCAAGCCGTAGTTTTGCCTCATCCATCGCCTTCAAGGATTCTCGGTGAGCGGCGTCGGCCTGGGCGACATCCTCCTTCGCGCTGCGAAGCAGGATCGACTCGTTCTTCTTCGCCCGCTCCAGGTCCACCACGGTCAGTTCCTTGGCCGCCTTCGCGGACAGGTAGTTGGTCTTCGACCGGATGAGTTCCGTTTTGTTGGCGACTTCGTTCTTCATGAACCCCTTGGTTCGTTCGTAGAGGTATTCCGCCTCCTCGAGTCGGGCGGCAGCCTCGTCGAATCGTGCTTGAGCGGACGCGGTCATCAGCGGGAGGTCTTTCTCACGATCCTCCAGCGTGATTCTGGCCTTTTCGAGTACGGATTGGGCGCGATCCAGATTCGCCTGCCGAGCCTCGACATTTCGTTTTTCGTCGACCGGATCGAGACGTACCAGAATGTCCCCCGCCTTGACCATCTGGCCCTCGACGACGGGAATCTCAACCACCTCGCCGCTGGCCTTGCTCTTGATTTGCGTGAGTCGAGCGGCCTGAACGGTCCCCGTGGCGGTGACAGGGATAATCAGATCGCCTCGGGTGGCGGCCTCGCTCTCACCATCGAGCCAGGCGTTGCTCATGGATATGAGGCCCGATTGGGTGATCACCACAATGCCGCCGATGACGACCACGACGACACCGATCAGGATGATGAGTTTTTTGTCCATGCTCTTCTCCTATCTGTACCGTACCGGATGGGAATCGGCTCAAAGCAGTCTCACGAAAGGGGGGCAAGTCGGGTGCCGGAAATAGCGATCAGATCGCTATCACAGGAGAATATCCCAATACTGCAGGGCATCCCTGAAGCCCCCATACCCCCAACATGAACGATTCGCCCAAGTTTTTAGCGGGGTGGAGATCAGAACCTCACGCGCAACTGTCCGGAATCTTCCCAAAATAAACCCACATCAAACGTATCGGATAGGCTGGATGCGGCTCAACAGGCGATCGGTTGCAGATTTCCTCCCATTCCCGTTGGGGAGTTGTGGGGTACAAACCGTGTCGTCATATTAGGGCTTGAACGGTCGATATTCCAATCTGAATGTCTTGGCCACGTCCCTGTTGGTCAACTCCCCACAGTGGATGTCAACCCCGGCGGCAAGCCCTTGATCCTCACGACAGGCCGTTTGATAGCCCTGGTTGGCAAGGCGGATGGCATAGGGGAGTGTCGCGTTGGTGAGGGCGAAGGTGCTGGTCCGTCCGACTGCGCCGGGCATGTTGGTCACGCCGTAGTGCACGACATTGTCCACGATGTAGGTCGGGTCGTCGTGGGTGGTGGGTCGGATGGTCTCGCAACATCCGCCCTGATCGACGCCGACATCCACAATCACGGCTCCGTGCTGCATGATTTTCAGGTGTTCCCGCGTGACAAGTACGGGGCATCGTGCGCCGGGAATCAGGACCGCACCGATTACCAGGTCCGAGTGGGCGATATGATGGGTAATCAGCGACGGATCGCTGAAGAGCAGTTGGACATTTGCGGGCATGACGTCGGAGAGGTAACGCAGGCGATCGAGGTTGA
>CAYXGR010000033.1:0-15395 GCA_964464525.1 uncultured Planctomycetaceae bacterium | reverse complement strand
TGAACGGCAACCAGCGGATGAATCGCACCGTGGACAGGGGCGCCTTCGAATCGCCCTAATCGGCGCGCGGACGAACGGCCAATCGTGCAATGAAAAAGGGGGGGGAAAACGAGGCTGACGGGACTCGAACCCGCAACCTCCGGCGTGACAGGCCGGCGCTCTGACCAATTGAGCTACAGCCCCCTCATCAATAATGCCTCGATCCCGACTGATTCCCAAGGGATTGAAGCTCCGTGAACCTACATCGGTCACCCGGACCTGTCAAGTAAATCGGGCCGGATGGTTTGGCCCCTGCGACCATCAATCTGGATATCGCGCGGTGAACCGTGGATGATTGAAATCAGCCCCATAAGATCAGACCGGTATCGAAACGGTGTGGAAGATTGGCGTTCCGGGGGACGACTCTTACCGCATACCCATGGTGGCCGCTGCGCTGACAGGGGATCTGGCCGTCGAACAGATAGGCACCATCTTCCAGGTGCTGCTCACATTTCATCGACAGGCTGTTCCCCTCGACCAGGCGGCCATAGGCATCGATGCGACCGTGGTAGAGTTCCACGGCCACGTCATCAGGGCTCACGTCGCCGAGATGCACTCGGGCATGGACGTTGACCAGTGCTCCGACGGGAAGTTCGGTGCCGTCGTCGGTCAGGACATCCTCGATCCGGATCGATTCCCAGTTATCTCCCAACGCCCGTTTCCATTGTGAGAGTTTCCTCGCGGCGTCAAAATTATTCTCTGAAAAGCATCGCCAGCGATTCGCCGCCGTGACATACAGCAAGTTCGCGTATTCCTTGAGCATCCGGGTGGTGCTGAACATCGGCGAGAGGGTTTTCATGGACGCCTTCATCCGGGCGATCCAATCCCGAGGAAGGTCGTCGGCTCCCCGATCGTAGAACATGGGGACGATTTCCTTTTCCAGGAGTTCGTAGATGGCCTCGCTCTCGATGTGATCCCGGTATTCGGAGTCCTCGTAGATCCTGCCCTCGTCGATGGCCCAGCCATTTTCGCCGTCGTAGGCCTCGGGCCACCAGCCATCCAGCACGGAGAAGTTTAATCCCCCGTTTGGCCCGACCTTCATCCCGCTGGTGCCGGAGGCCTCGCGCGGCTTGATCGGGTTGTTGAGCCAGATGTCTACACCCTGGACCAGAACCCGGCCAACGGTGATGTCGTAATTTTCCAGAAAGATGATTCGGCGCTGAAACTCAGGACGCTTGATGTAGGAGGTGATGGCCTTGATGACTTCCTTGCCCTTGTCGTCGCGGGGATGAGCCTTGCCAGCAAATATGATCTGTACGGGTCGCTTCTCGCCGGAGAGGATTTTCAATAGTCTTTCGGCGTCCCGAAAGATGAGTGCCCCGCGTTTATAGGGCGCGAAGCGACGGGCGAAGCCGATCGTCAACGCCTCGGGATCCAGGATTTCGTCGGCAGCCTTGACCTCGGTCGGCGGCGCGCCGCGGCGTCGAAGTTGTTCCTTCACACGTCGCCGGGCGAAGGCCACCATCGCCACGCGCCGACGCTCATGGACCCGCCACAATTCGATGTCCGGGATATCCTCGACGTGGCGCCAGACCGCCTCATCTTCGGGCGTCTCGATTCGCTGAGGGCCGAGATAGCGATCGAGCAGGTGCGACATCTCGGGCGAAATCCAGGTGTCGATGTGGATGCCGTTGGTGATCGAGGTGATCGGCACCTCGTCCATCGGGGCACCGGGCCAGACGGTATGCCACATTTTTCGGGAGACGTGGCCGTGCAGTGCGCTGACGCCGTTCGCCTTGCCGGCCAGGCGCAGGGCGAGGACCGCCATACAGAATAGCTCCTCATCGTCGGCCGCGTCGATTTTCCCCATCGCGGTGAATTCGTCATGATTCAGACCCATGGCCGGAAGATAGGGAGTGAGATATTCCTTCAGAAGTTCCGAATCAAAGTGGTCGATTCCCGCCGGGACCGGTGTGTGTGTGGTGAAGACGTGGCTGGGTGCGACGGCCTCCCGAGCCTCGCCAAAGTCCATGTTGTCGTTTTTCATGCATTGGCGTATGCGCTCGATGGCCAGAAACGCGGCGTGGCCTTCGTTCATGTGGCAGACGTCCGGCGAAACAGCCAGCCGGTTCAACATGCGATAGCCCCCGATGCCGAGGAGCACCTCCTGACGGATTCGCATTTCATCCCCGCCGCCATAGAGCCGCTGGGTGATCTCCCTATCTTCCGGGGTGTTATCCGGTAGATCCGTATCCAGGAGATACAACGGGACACGGCCGACCTGGGCCTTCCACACCTGGCTCGTCACGTCGCGAGGACCGATTTTCAGCTTGATGGTGATGGGTCGATCGCCCTCACCCCGCATCAAGGTGGCAGGCATCTGATAGAAGTCCAGGGCGGGGTATTCTTCCAGTTGCCAGCCATCCGACGAGAGCCGTTGTTGAAAATATCCCTGTCGATACATCAGGCCGACGCCCACCAGGGGGATTCCCAGGTCGCTGGCGCTCTTCAAGTGGTCTCCCGCGAGGATGCCCAGGCCGCCGGAGTAGATCGGCAGCGATTCGTGGATTCCGAACTCCATGGAAAAGTAGGCGATGCAGGCATTCGTGAAGTCGGGATGTGACCGCGCGAACCACGCCTCGCGGGTCATGTAGGAATCGAATGCCTTCAATACACGATTCATTTCGGCCAGATAGGCTGGATCAGACGCCGCCTGATCCAGACGGTTTTGGGCGACATGGGTGAGAAACTGGACCGGATTGCCCACGATTTCTTCCCACAAATCTGAATCCAGACGGCGAAACAGATCACGGGCATCCCCGTTCCACGTCCACCACAGGTTATAGGCCAATTCCCGGAGTCGGCTGAGTGGTTCGGGTAATGCGGGAACGACGGTGTAGGTTCGTAGGCGGTACATCTTCCTGTATTCCATGGGTTATCGAACATCGAATCGGTGAATCACCCAATAAAGAGGACCGATAAAATGTTCGATTCCAAATGCCCCCACAATTCTGAGGGGACATCGATTAACTCATTACAATAAAACAACTTATAACAAATATTTGCGTTGTTTCACCCAAAATGCCCGGACATAGAGGACACATTCGAAAACCCGATACGATCCACCGGTGGGAAGCCGGAGCCAAGGTGTTTCAAAGTGCGCGCTCCAGCGATTTTGAATACCAATCGATCGCACGCCGAAGACCCTCCGCGAATCCACAGATCGGCTGAAATCCGATCACCTTTCGAGCCAATCCGATATCGGCCCAGGAATGCTTGATGTCGCCGGGTCTCGGATCGACGTAATTGGGCCGGACATCCTTTCCGAGGATTTCGTTGATCTGTCCGATGATCGCGTTCACCGTCACATGCTCACCACACGCGACGTTGATCGCTTCGCCATTCGTCCTCTCAGCCTCAGCGGCCAGGAGGTTCGCCGATACGACGTTATCAATATAGGTGAAATCCCGCGTCTGTTCACCGTCACCGTAGATCGTGGGTGGCTGGTCGTTCAGGATCGACGTTACGAATGCGGGGATCGCCGCGGCGTACTGGCTCTTCGGATCCTGCCTCGGACCGAAGACGTTGAAATAACGGATCGCGAGGGTTTGTAATCCATAGCATTCGGCAAATACGCGGCAATAGTGTTCACCCGTCAGCTTCTGCACCGCATAGGGACTCAGGGGCGAGGGGGCCATCGACTCGATCTTCGGCAACTGCTCCGACTCCCCGTAGGCCGAGCTGCTGGCGGCGTATATGAACCGCCGAACCTTCGCATCGCGGGCGGCGAGCAGCATGTTGAACGTGCCTTCTATATTGGAGCGATGGGTCGCGGCGGGATTGTCGATCGACTTCGGCACCGACGGGCTGGCGGCCTCATGAAACACCACTTCCACGCCCTCGCAGGCGCTCCGGCAAGTGTCTGGGTCCGCGATGTCGCCCTCTATCAACACGATTCGGTCCAGAATCGGCTCGATGTTCTTGCGCCGCCCCGAGCTGAAATCATCGAGCACGCGCACACCGTGGCCCTTTTCCATAAGGCCGCGAACCAGATGGGAACCGATAAAACCGGCGCCGCCGGTGACGAGTGTTTCCATGTTCAATGACTCCTTCGGAAGCATAGTCCAGTCAATGAGATATCGGGGCTACAGCCGTATCGATGGTTATCTCATCATCCATACTATTCGGCTCCATTTGCCGAGATCATGGGGGATTTTCCCCCTTTGATTGCTGAGCATGGAGCGAACCATACGGGGTTCAGTCGGTCTCGGGACTCCCTGTGAGGCTGGACTGTTCGGATCGGCAGATGATGCGGATCCCACGGGCGTTTGCCTCGGCGAGGGTTTGTTCCCGGTGCAGCATCAGCGTTTTCTCCGCCTCCACCACCACGGCCACTGCACCCGCCTCGGCGAGCTTTTCAATGGTATCAGGGCCGATGACGGGGACATCGAACCGCATGTCCTGGTTCGGTTTGGCAACCTTGACCAAGGTCCAGCCGCCGTGCGGGCAGAGCGATCCGGCCCGTTCGATCATTGCGTCGGTTCCCTCGATGGCCTCGACCGCGATGATGTCCTTGTCCTTGACCGCGACGGCCTGGCCCACATCCAGCCGGCCCATCTCCCGGGCCACCCGCCAGCCCAAATCGGCGTCCAACTGCTGCGCGTCGGTCAGGCCCTTGCGTGTAAGCACCCCCTCGGCGGCCATCGCTTCCCGGCAATAGGCTGTCGAGTCGATCAACTCAATCCCTTTTCGCGACATCTCATCCGCGACCGCGCCCAGAAGCGTGTCGTTTCGACGGTCCCGGGCGGCGTAAAACCAAACCCTGATGCTAGCCCAATCGGGCAGATACGCCAACATCAGCCGCCAGAGGGGTAATTCGAGCATCCGGGCCTTGCGGACGCGACCTGCCATGATCGCTCGCTGCGCTCCCTCCCGTCGAAAGACGCGGATCCACCGGCCGAGCCGAGCGATGCCGGCCTCGTAGAAGGCGTCGGCCTCGTCGCGAAGTGCCGCGTCGTGGCTGCCTCGGAGACCGACTACGACGACGCGCAGGCCCGCCGCCCGGGCCCCCTTGAGCACGAGCCGTGGGAACTCGCCCTCGCCGGCGATCAGGCCCAATGTTTGACTCTGTCGATCGGCCAAGGCTGTTTCAAAAACTCCTGCATGCGGGGTTGGACGGTTCGGGAGAAACGGGCTGCCATCGTACCGTGGTTGTGCCAAACCCGCGACTGTGGGGGAGCGTTGGGTGTGGACTTGCAGGGATCGCTCAGTCGTCATTTCAAATGGTAGTGTGTCATGGTTCTGGTGTTCTGGAATCGTATTGGAGGGTGTGCGGTGACCGACTCCCTTACGGTCGCGGCTCTGATCAGAGCGGCTCTGAACCAAGTATCTTGTGAGAAATACGGGTTAGGGGGTAAGAAATCAGTTTAATAACCGATTAGAATAGAGGTGGATGAATCGTTCAGTTGTATGTTTCCGTTAGACTACGCCGAATGATTGGTACTGGAGGCATTCGGGGGGGGAGCCCCCGTAAAAACCGCTCCGTCGAGACATTGACAGTGAATCGAACGTGTCCTTCCCCGTTGATCCATCCCTCATTGCTTGGTATGAACCGATTATGAAGACCGACTTGGCGCCAACCGAACCTGAACAAACCGAGGAAGTAGAGGAAGCAGAGTGTGCGCCCAAACCGAGGCCATGGAGCGGTCTGCGGCGCTGGATTGTCTCGGTAGTGTTGATTCTGGTTCTGATTGCGGCGGGCGGAAGAGTCTTCATCCTTCTCTGGGAAACGCGTCCGGTGGCGGAGCAGACCGATACGGCGATGCTGCCACCTCGGGTGGAGATGCTGACGCTCGTACCGGAGGATATCCGAGAAATCTTCGTCGGCTACGGCAGCGCCCGTGCGGATCGGGAGGCGACGATCTCGGCAGAGGTCAGCGGTCGGATCGTCCATGTGCCGGATTCGGTCAAGGACGGCGCGGCGGTGAAGGCCGGAGAGGTGCTGGTCCGGATAGACGATCGCCAATATCAGCGGGAGCTCGATCGCGCCCAAAGCCGACTCGGTGATGTCGATGCGCAACTAGCCAGGCTGGATGTGGAAAAGTCGAACATCGCGCGGCTGATCAATATCGCGGAGGAGGAAGTCAAGGTCACGGAGGATGAATACAATCGACTGAAAGGGTTGTTCGAAGAGAATCTGGCATCCAAGAAGGAGCGGGACTTCGCGCGGTTGGCCTATCAGACCCGGCTTCGTGAGTTGAGAGGGCTGGAGAACGAGCGGGCCCTGATACCCGCGCGCAAGAATGAACTCGTCGCCGTTCGCGGATCCCGCACCGCCGAGGTGGAATTGGCGAAACTCGACGTGGAACGCTGCACCGTCCGGTCGCCCTTTGGCGGTCAGATCGAGGAGATGCAGGTCGAGGCGGGCGATCGCCTTCCGATCGGCGGCCCAATCGTTCGACTGGTCGATGTCCGACTCATCGAGGTGCCGGTGGAACTTCCGCTGTCGGTTCGGCCACGGATTGAAATCGGGTCACGCTGCCTCCTGTCGATGGACAGTATGCCGGGCGTGCATTGGGAGGCGACGGTCCGCCGGTTGTCACCCATGTCCAATCCAACCAGCCGGACTTTCACGGCCTATGTCGAAGTAGACAACGATGAACAAACGACCTCGCTGGTTCCCGGCTTTTTCCTGACGGCACGGATCGATGGACCGATGATCGCGAATGCTTTGGTTGTGCCTCGGGGATCGATCCTGAGCGACCACGTGCTGGTCGTCAATGATGAAATGGCCCATTCGCGACCGGTTCGCGTGGTGTCTCTCATCGGAGACCGGGCTGTTATTTCGGGTGAAGTGGCCTCAGGCGATCGAGTCATACTCACGAATCTGGATGTGTTGTATGACGGCGCACCGGTTCGATTTCGGAAAGACGACGAGTCCCCCGACTCATGATTCCACCACTCCGAACAGTTTATTTGTCGGATTCGAAGGGATCGACCTGAGCGTTTATGAGCGTTCGGTGTTCGCACCGGTTGGAAACCGGTGCCACATGCAAAGGAGATCGGTGCCACAGATGATGAGGGATAGTGTGTGTATTTGCACTGCTTGAAGCAGTGGCACACTTGACATGGAACCTGCCATGCCATTTGCACTGCTTGATGTAGTTGGCTTGGCGCATAGAGCTTGAACGCGACATGCTTACCCGTCCCGATACGGCCGGGACGTGTAAGCATGGCACCCAGTATTGCTTGAAGCAGTGGCACACTTGACATGGAACCTGCCATGCCATTTGCACTGCTTGATGTAGTTGGCTTGGCGCATAGAGCTTGAACGCGACATGCTTACCCGTCCCGATACGGCCGGGACGTGTAAGCATGGCACCCAGTACTGCTTGAAGCAGTGGCACACCCACAATTGCGAAATGATCCCATGACTTCGCTTCCTCGATTCAGTGTCAATAACCCGGTCTTGGTGAACCTGGCGATGTTCTCCGTGATCGCGGCGGGGGTCTATGCCGGCGTTACTCTGGTGCGCGAGATGTTTCCGGAGAGCAGCCCCGATCAGGTGTTCGTCCAGACGATCTATCCGGGAGCGACACCGGCGGAGATGGAAAAGGGTATCTCCACCAAGATCGAGGAAGTCATCAAGGATCTCGACGGAATCGAGGAAGTCCGTACCACCAATGGCGAAGGCGTCAGTTCCATACGGGCTGTTCTCTTCAACGACGTCGAAGACATCGATCAGGTCGTGACCGACGTGAAGGCGGCGATCGACACGATCCCGCGCGACGAATTTCCTGAAGACGCCGAAGAGCCGCAGGTTTCGAAGTTCGAGCCGCAACTTCCCGTCATCAATGTCTCCTTCTATGGCAACCTCGACGACCAGACGCTCAAGGGGATGGGCGAGCGGCTGCGCGACGACATTCTGGCGATTCCCGGGATCACCAAAGTCGCCCTTGAGGGGACGCGAAAGGACGAGATCAGTATCGAAGTGAAGCCCGAGAAGCTGATCGAATATGGCCTGTCGCTGCCGGAGATCAGTGATGCCATCTCCCGGGTGAACCTGGATCTGCCTGGCGGTCAGATTCGCACCGGTGGGGCCAATGTGGCGGTTCGTACCCTGGGTGAGGAAGACACGGCACAGCCTATCGGGGAAATCATCGTTCGCAGCGATTCCGCAGGCCGCGTGATCCGCCTGCGGGACATCGCCGAGGTGCGGGACACCTTTGAAGATACCGACGTCATTTCTCGATTCAACGCCAAACCGGCGGTGACCGTGACTGCGTACAAGACGGCCTCTCAGGATGCGATCGAAATCTCCCGCAAGGTCCAGGCGCTCGTGGCCGGCAAACGCGGAGAGTCCCTGGAGCAGGACTGGTTTGATCAGTTGAAGTATGCCCTGGGCAACCAATCCGAACGCGAGCGTGTGTCGGTATATCAGCGCGCGTCCAACAATCCGTACCCGGCCTTCGGAGACTTGAAGACGTCGACCAATCTCGCCCGCTTTATCGAAGGTCGGCTCGATCTTCTGAAGCGGAACGGCTTGTGGGGACTTTTATTCGTCTTTGTATCCTTGTTGTTGTTTTTGAACTGGCGGGTGGCCTTCTGGGTGATGAGCGGCCTGTTGATCTCGGTACTGGGGACGCTGGCCGTCATGCAGGTCGTGGGAATGACGTTGAATCTGCTGAGCATGTTCGGCCTGATCATCGTCCTGGGATTGCTTGTTGACGATGCGATCGTTGTGGGCGAACACGTTTATACGAAGATCGAGCACGGCGAGGAACCGAGACTTGCCGCCATACGCGGCACCGAGGAAGTGACCTGGCCCGTGGTCAGCGCGATCGCTACGACGATCGTCGCGTTCGCTCCATTGATGTTCATTCAGGGACGGATCGGCGACTTTATGGGTGTTTTGCCGGCGATTGTTTTGTGTGCCCTGAGCGTTTCGCTGTTCGAGGCCCTGCTGATCCTGCCGTCTCATCTTGCCGAATGGCTAAAACCTCGGAAGCCGGCGGCTCGTGCGAAACTGGTGACCGAGTTGCGCGGCATCGGCCGTACCATTCGCGCACTTGAGACATCTTTCGTCAAAGGCGCACTCCTGAAAAGCTACGAACGTTTTCTGAGGCTGTGTGTGAGCTATCGTTATGTGACGATCGCCGCCATGGCATCCCTTTTGATCGTCAGTCTGGGACTCGTCGCGGGTGGGCGGGTGCCCTGGGTTTTCATCCAGAAGATGGATTCCGAAACCATTGTCGCCTCGCTCAAGATGCCCGTCGGCACGCCCATCCACGTCACGGACGAACGCATTCGGGAGATCGAGAAGGTCGCGATCGACCTGCCGGAAATGGATTCGTTGTTTACCGTGATGGGTTCTCAATACAGTGTCGATGGCTCCCTCGCCGCGAGTGCTTCTCATCTGGGACAGGCGATCATAGAGCTCAAGACCGTGGAAGAGCGAACCCGTACCAGCGACGAGATTATCCAGGAACTTCGTGAATTGACCGGCGATCTCATGGGTGCCCAATCTCTCAAGTTCGCCAGCATGCAGGGCGGTCCGGGTGGACTGCCCATCCATATCGAGATCAGCGGCGATAAGCTCGACGACCTGATCGAGGTCGCCGATTCTCTGAAGGCGGATCTTCGCCGTTTTCCGGGCGTCTATGACATTCAGGACGATTTCGACGCCGGTCGGCGCGAGATTCAGATCGAGCTGCTGGACTCCGCGCGCGCCCTCGGCCTGACGACGGCGTCCCTGGCGACACAGGTTCGCGGGGCGTTCTACGGCATCGAGGCCAACATGCTTCAACGGGATCGTGAAGATGTGAAAATCATGGTTCGCTACCCCGAGGCCTTTCGGAAGCGTATCTACGATCTGGAGTCCATGCGCATCGCCACGCCTGACGGAACGCTCGTTCCCTTTCTCGAGGTCGCGCGGTTTACCGAGGGTCGGGGTTATGCCACGATCAAGCGAAAGAACCAGAGGCGGACCGTTACCGTCACCGCCGATGTTGATGAAAACCACCCCGAGGCCAACGCGTCGGACATCAACACAGAGCTGGCGAAACTTTTTCCGGGGATCGAGCGAAGCTATCCCGGGCTGACGCTCGAACACGGCGGGCAGCAGTATGAGATGCGCAAATCGATGGGTTCGCTGGAGCAACACTTCGCGACGGCGATTATGCTGATCTATGCCATACTGGCGGCGCTGTTCCGAAGCTACATCCAGCCACTGATCGTCATGTGCGCGATCCCCTTCGGCATCATCGGCGTCATCCTCGGGCATCTCGTGTTAGGCTATCCGCTGACATTCTTCTCGCTGATCGGTCTCGTGGCCCTCTCCGGCATCGTGGTGAACGATTCGCTGATCCTGATGACCTTCATCAATCGGCGCCGCGCCGAGGGTGCCCCGGCACTCGACGCCGTCATCGACGGCGGTCGGTCGCGCCTGCGGGCGATTCTACTGACCTCGATCACGACCATTCTGGGCCTCGCCCCGCTGTTGACGGAGACCTCCTTCCAGGCCAAGTTTCTGATCCCGATGGGAATCTCCATCGCCGCGGGTCTGGCCTTGGCGACCGTGTTGACGCTCATCGGGGTGCCCTCGCTTTATTTGATTCTCATCGATATTCAAAACCTCTTCGCACGCCTTCGCGTTTTTTTGTGGGGAGGCTCCGTCGCGGAAACGGCCGGATAGAACCCTGTGGCACCGGTTTTTGACTGGTGCGTTTGAGAAGTCGTTACTTGATCAGAGCCGCGACCGTGAGGGAGTGGTTTTTCCAAATATACAAGGGCCGTGCCTTCTGAGCGCCAACCGCTCCCTTACGGTCGCGGCTCTGATAAGCGTCGATGTTCCGCGAGATTGAAAACGTGCGCTTTGGATCGGATCAGGCTTCGCATCCGGCGGAGGTTGACCTTGTCCAGATCCATTCCACGATCGTTCTTTCCCTTTGGCGTTTCCAGAATCTTCGGCACACCTACAAGTCGGCGGTCCTTCAGGATATGAACGAATCCCTGTTTTCCGATTTCGCCCTGTGTGATGTGCTCGTGTCGGTCGATGCGGCTGCCGCATGATGTCTTGGAGTCGTTCATGTGGATGCAATAGATGCGATCGAAACCGACCCAGTGATCCAGCGTGTCGATCATTTCCTCGTATTCCAGGCGGTCTCTGAAGTCATACCCCGCGGCGAACAGGTGGCAGGTATCCAGGCAGACGCCCAATCGCTCCGACGATTTCACGCCGTCAATGATGTCGCCCAACTGCTCGATTTCGTAGCCGATCGAACTGCCCTGACCCGCCGTGGTTTCCAACAAGACCTTCGTCGCAAATCCCTTTGTGTTCGCGTGGACCTGGTCGAGCGATTGAGAAATTCGCCGGATGCCCGCATCCTCACCATCACCCATGTGGGCGCCGGGATGGACGACCAGACCGAGGATACCCAGTGCCTCGCACCGTTCCAGTTCGTCGACAAGTGCCTTGCAACTTTTCTCGCGGTTGGCGGATTCGGGCGAGGCCAGGTTCAGCAGATAGCTGGCGTGGGCGATGACGGGGCCCAGTTCCGTTTCCTTCTCGGCCGCGCGGTAGGCGCGAATCTGCTCGTCGGTCAGGGGTTTCGCGCTCCATTGCCGCTGATTTTTCACGAAGATTTGCAGACAGTCGCAGCCGACATCCCGGCCGGCATAGAATGCGTTTTCCAGACCGCCGGCTACGGACATGTGCGCACCGAGCGGTTGGCGCATCAGTCGACTCGTGCTCTTCTTCTTCTTCGCCATCGCTTTTACAACCCGTAGATCGGCGAAAACTTCTCGCGGAGGTAGGTCATGAACGGTTCGATCGAGAGCGGCGTGCCAGTGATGTTCTGGGCCAGCTCGTTTGCACGATAGCGCTGCCCGTGCAGGTGGATATTGACGCGGAGCCATTCGAGCAGCGAGGTGAAATCGCCCTGCCGAATCTGATCCTGCAGATCCGGCATTGCCCGCGACGCGGCCGCGAAAAACTGTGCCGCAAAGAGATTGCCCAGGGCGTAGGTGGGAAAATAGCCGAACGCGCCCATCGACCAGTGGATATCCTGAAGACAACCGTCCGAATCCTGTTCAGGCGTTACACCCAAAAGTTCGGTCATCTTCGCGTTCCAAGCCTCCGGGACATCCGAGACTTGGAGGCGATCTTCGAGCAGGTCGCGCTCGATCTCGAATCGGAGAATGATGTGCAGGCTGTAGGTGACTTCGTCCGCCTCGACGCGGATCAGCGACGGCCGCACGGTGTTGATCGCCCCGTAGAAAGCGTCCAGCGATACATCCGACAGGGCCTCGGGAAAGGCCGTCTGGCACTGCGGGTAGTAGCGCTCCCAGTAGGCCCGACTTCGGCCGACCATGTTTTCCCACAGGCGGCTCTGCGATTCGTGAATACCCAGGCTGACGGCATGGCCTCGGGGTGTGAAGACGTGGTTGTTCGGGAGGCCCTGTTCGTAGAGACCGTGACCGGCCTCGTGCAGGGTGCCGAAGACGGCCGAGGGGAAGAAATTTTCCATATAACGGGTTGTCAGGCGAACGTCTCCCGGACCTGTTCCCGAACAGAAGGGGTGGACCGATGTGTCGATCCGTCCGCTCTTGAAGTCGAAACCGATCAATTCGGCGGATTGACGGCACCAGAGCGTTTGCATCTCGATGGGGAACCGTCGCTCGATGATCGATGGATCGGGCTGTGTTTCGGATTCGACCAACTGTTTCACGAATGCCGCCAACGGGGTGCGCAGGCTGTCGAAAACCTTAGCCAATTCCACCGCCGTCGCGCCAGGCTCGAACTCGTCGAGCAGGGCGTCATAGCATTCACCCTCGTAGCCGATGGCCTCGGCCACCTGTCGCCGGAGGTCCAGCAATTCGGCCAGATGCGGCGCGAACCGATCAAACGCCGATTCACTCCGCGCCTTCGCCCACGCGCTCTTGGCGATCGTCGAGACGCGGGCGATCCGCTCGACGAGCGTCTTGGGTATCCTCACTTCCCGTTCGTGTTGCCGGCGGATTTCGCGGACATTCGTCGCCGCCGCCTCATCGTCGGTCTTGTCCTCGAGTTGCGATAATAAATCCCCGAGCTTCGGATCGGTCAGCCGATCGTGGGCCAGAGTCGCTAGGAGCGTGAGCTGCTCGGCGCGAATCGACAGACCGTTTTCCGGCATGACGGTTTCGGAATCCCAGTCGAGCAGTGCCGCCGTCGCCTCGAGCTGTCCGATTTCACGAATCCTCGCGAGAAATGCGTCGTAGGTATCCGACATTTAGAATCCTTTCGTGTGAGACCGGCAACCCGTGGATGCGTCTGCCGGTCTCGATTCATCTTTTCAGGAAATTTTCCAACAGCCGTGTGCCATCCGTGGTGAGGAAGCTCTCGGGATGAAATTGCACCCCCTCCAGGGGATGGGTTCGATGTCGGATCCCCATACATTCGTCTCGATCCGTCCAGGCGGAGACCTCGAACTCGGCGCTGAGGCTGTCACGAACCACAATGAGTGAATGATAGCGTGTCGCCGTGATCGGGTTGGGGCAACCGACATACAGCGTGCGGCCGTCGTGGTGGATTTCGCTGGTCTTGCCGTGCATGATGCGCTCGGCCCGCGCGACGGTCGCGCCAAAGACATGGCCGATGCACTGATGCCCGAGACAGACTCCGAGGATCGGGATTCTCTCGTGAAAGTGGCGGATGACATCGTTGCTGATGCCGCCCTCGCGCGGGGTGCAGGGGCCGGGGGAGATGATCAGATGCGTCGGGTTCGCCTCATCGAGCCTGTCGAGCGTAATTTCGTCGTTTCGATGGACGACGATTTCGTGTCGGAGCGCGGGTTGATCGAGACCGATCTCACCGAGCCGCTGGACGAGGTTGTAGGTGAAGGAGTCGTAATTATCGATGATGACGATCAAGGGGTTCGATCCCGCCTGTTGATTGGTATATCGTGATTATGATTCGCGGCGCACTTCTCACCGCACTCCGGGCAGCGGCCGCTGACATTACCGGTGAGGTTATAACCGCACTTTTGGCAGAATGTACCACATGCCTCCAATACGACCAGTCTTTCAAACTGCCACCACAGGAGCATGAGGAGGATACAAAGACCAGCCAGGATCAGATAGAAAATGAGAGGAGCCTGTTGCGCCATACGGATGCCGAACAGATTAAAGGGAACGATGGCGATGGGGATCGCCAACGCGAGGAGAATTCGCCGCCACTTATCGAATGTGAGCATGGAATTACAATTTTCACAGCGCCACTTCGCCCAGATCCAGGCCTTGTGGACCTTTCGCTCGGTCGGTTGTGGTTGCCGACAGTGGGGGCATTCGAGGGCCATGACGTGATTGTATCACCCATTGGAAAGCAGTCCGGAATGCGCAGGCTTGCTCGTCGAACCTCGATCTATGGCATTCTTTTTCAGATATTCAATGTCGCATTTTGGCGATTCCTAACCTCGCCCCGGCTCAAATGTTAGATGATGAGGACCACTCGACCGGTTGTATTCTGATGGGATCGGGCGTAGAGTGAGGTGTTTGTTCAGGGTTGCCGGCATTGTCTGTTTCAGGCTCGGCGGTTGCCGGATTTCAATGCCTGGTGAGGAATCCGAGATTGGCCTTGATACGATTGCTCATTCTCGATGTCGATGGGGTTCTGACCGACGGGGCATTGCCCTACGATGGCCACGAAAACCGTGTGAAAACGTTCTTTGTTCAGGATGGGATGGCCCTTCGCCTCTGGCAAAACATGGGCGGTCTGGCGGCCATCATCAGCGGGCGACAGTCCGAGGCCGTCGAAACCCGGGCCGGTGAACTGGGAATCGAGACGGTTCGACAGGGGGTGACCGACAAGCTGGCATGCTATGATGAGATTTGCCGGGGGGCCGGTGTTTCGGACGAAGCGGTCTGTGTTGTCGGGGACGATCTGCCGGACCTGCCTCCCATGCGGCGATGCGGTTATCCGATCGCGGTCGCCAACGCGAATCGGCAGGTCAAGCGTGCGGCGCGAACGGTGACGCGGCACGCCGGCGGCGCGGGCGCGGTGGCGGAGGCCGTGGAGCGATTGTTGCGACAGAATGGAGCGTGGCAAGAGGCGATGCGTCTATAAACGAGACTGTTAGGATGGGTCATGTGACCCATCTGTTGAGACGACAACCGTCGGGAACGATTTTAGAATCGTGGGTCTGATGACCCGCGCTACGCGGTTTGTTTCGAACTGTGACAACGTGGTATTCGGCCGCGCGGCATGCTTACCCGTCCCGATACGGCCGGGACGTGTAAGCATGGCACCCTGCACCGGTTGGAAACCGGTGCCACAGCAAAACACTCGGTGCCACAGCAAAACACTTGGTGCCACAGCAAAACACTCGGTGCCACAGCAAAACACTTGGTGCCACAGCAAAACATTCGGTGCCACAGCAAAA
>CAYXGR010000032.1:12378-15523 GCA_964464525.1 uncultured Planctomycetaceae bacterium | reverse complement strand
AGGGAGGCATCGGTGCTGAAACGGAAATCCAAACCCGGTCCCATCGGCCTGGACATCGGAACATCCGGTGTCAAGCTGCTCCAGCTTGTCAACGCGGGCGGGCAGCCGTCCGTCGTCGCCTCGGCCTATTGCCCATTCCCATCGGAGTCGCCGGACGACTCCGATTCGAACGATCTGATCGAACGCACCATCACCGAGGCCTTGCGCCAAAATCCCTTCAAGGGTCGCGCCGTCGTGACCGCCTTTGGCAGCGGTGACTTCCTCATGAAAAACATCCGCCTGCCTCGAATGCCCGCCGAAGAGCTGGCCACCGCCATAGAGTTCGAGGCCTCCGAACGATTCGACCTTGGCGGGAAACCTGCACAGATCCGATTCCTGCCTGTCGGGGAAGTCCGGCATGGAAACGAACTGAAGGAGGAAGTGATCGTCTTCTCGGCGATGGACGAGGCCGTCAACGAGCGGCTTCAATTGCTGGAGTCCCTCAAGCTCACCCCCGTCGCGCTCGACATCACGCCCTGCGCCGTCGCCCGAAGCTTTGTGCGATTCCTTCGCCGGGCGGAGGATGCCGACGCAATCAATATCTTTCTCGAAGTGGGTTATGGGGCGTCGGCGATCATCGTCACCCGCGGGCCGGAAATCTCGTTCCTCAAGCTGATCGACACCGGCGGTCGCCACTTCAACAAGGCCGTCGCCAAGGTACTGGGTATCCCCGAGCACGAGGCTGCAACTCTGCGGATCCGTATCATGCGAGAGCGGAACACCCAGAGGGCCGGCGACGGAGACGGCGTTCAGAATGACATTGCGACCGCCGTAACGGACGCCGTGCGGCCGGCCATCGAGCGACTCAGCCGCGATGTTCAATTGTGTATGCGTTATTTTGCCGTGACTTTCCGGGGCCGAAGACCCGACAGCCTGACGCTCGTCGGAGGCGAAGCCCACGAGCCGTCCATGACGAAAATCCTGGCCGAGGGAATCAACGCCCCGTGCACCATCGGCCATCCACTCCGAGGAATTGCGCATCTTGGCGAGATCGCCGGACGGGATCGGCGGACTACCCAGCCGGCCTGGGCGGTCGCCGGCGGCCTCGCGCTCTGGGGATCACCCTGGGTCACAAGTCGGGCGACGGGCAATCGGGGATCCTCCCGAAGACGGATGTCGGCTGCTGCGGCGGGTGGATGATGAGGAACAGGGAGACTCGCGCGTGAAAAACTGCGATTTCATTCCTGCCGATTATCACGAGCGTGGAAGACTCCGCGCCGCCATGAAACTGAGGGTTTCCTGTATCGGGACCATGTTCGTCCTCATGCTGCTCTGGTTCGTGAGCCACCAACATCGGGTCGCCTCGGCCGAGGCCATGCTACAGGAGGCCGATCAGCAGCGCCAACAGGTTCAAATTCATGCCATCAAGCAAGAGTCATTGAAACGTCGATGGGATCGTCTCCACGATCGACGCCGTTTGGTCGAGACGCTCTCTCAACGCGCCAAACTGGTCCTGGTGTTCGCAGATCTCAGCCGGCGCATGCCGGATCGGATCCTCCTGACAAAACTGGATCTGAACTGCTCCGGGCTGAGTCGATTCATCATTCAGGATTCGGACGATGCCGAGAATGTGACAACGCAACGACCAAGTGACCGCGCCTCCCCATACGACATCTCGGAGGAGATTGAGGACATCACCCCCCGAATCAAGATGACCGGACTGGCACGCAGCCAGATTGATGTCATCAGCTTCGCAGCGGCCCTCGAATCCAGCCCCCTGTTTGATCAGATAGAAATGACCAACAGGGAGATCGCCGTCTGGGGGGGGCGCCGAGCCGAGCTATTCGATCTGACCTGCGCACTCGTTCCGCATAAGAGGAAGGATCCGTGAAGACGCTGAGAATGAACATCGGGGTCGTCGCACTGGTTCTCGTCTCCACAGGGGCGTTTGCCTGGGGATTGCTGATCCCCGGCGAAAAGAAACTCCGCAAGCAATACGATCAGATCGACACGGAGCTCGAGCAGGTCGCCCGGCTTCAGCTTGAAGTTGGAAGCGTCGGCGATCTGTACGCATCGATCCTCGCGTTGGATCGAGAAGTCAGCGGCTTCCGACAACAGCTCCCCGCCGAGCGAAAACTGGGCGAATTTCTCAGCGATCTCTCACGCTGCATGGAATCCAGCGGCATCGTGGACTTTTCCATTCAACCCAGGCCGGTGATCGAAGTGGACCCGGAACGACTCCCGGACGACTTCAAACTGGCGAAGGGAACGGCCATCCTGCCTGTCCAGCTAAACTTCGAGGGCTCATTCGCGAATGTCTTTCAATTTCTGGATTGCGTGGAATCCCTGCAACGCGTTTCTCATCTGGAAACGATGAACATGGACAATCATGAATCCACACCCGGTCATCTGACAGTGAAGCTGGAATTGCACGTGTACTATCATCCCGAGGGATGATCGGATGTGATCCACTCGCCGCACCCTTCGTCTCGATGGGTTCGGCAGATTTGAGAAGTGCTGATGGCAGAAACCCTGCAAAACCTGACGGCCACGATCAAGGATCAACTGGCCGCCGAGAAAAAGAAATACGCGATCCTCGCCGTCTTGTTCTTGGTTTTGCTGATCGTGCTGGCGCGCCTGTTCATGGGCGATTCCACGCCGGAACCGGTCCATGCCGCCCCCGTGGCGATCCACCCCGCGCAGCCGGTGAACACCCCCGATCGAGAGTTGATCCGCCCCATCTCCCAGCCGGTCATCCGGTCGACGACAACGGCTTCCAGGGCGATTGAATCGAATCGGGCGACGCCTACCCCTATACTGATCACCGGGAATCAGTCCGCTATATCCGTCGAGGGCCTGCCGCGCGATCTAAAACGCGACCCCTTCACGACATCGAAATGGGGCAACTTCCCGAAGGTGGCTGCTGGAAACACCGACCGGAAAAAGGATCACCTCGTGCGCGAGGAGTTGCGCGAGCGTCTCCGGTCGGAACTCGATGAGATGGATTTGCAGTCCACCATGACCGGGGCCGTGAAAACCGCCTACATTTCCGGACATCTGGTTACAGAGGGCGAAATCTTCCGAGGATTCTCGGTCCTGCGCATCACTGAACGCCACGTCGTCCTGAAAAAATCGGGCATCACACAGACCCTCCGCATGCCTTAGA
>CAYXGR010000032.1:0-12278 GCA_964464525.1 uncultured Planctomycetaceae bacterium | reverse complement strand
CGCCACGTCGTCCTGAAAAAATCGGGCATCACACAGACCCTCCGCATGCCTTAGAACACAACCCGAACCGTCCGACAACCGATTCTTAGATCAGACACAACGGAGTGTGCATGCGTTTCACCACAACAATCTCGGACAGTCCCCATGCGCCCGGCGGGAGACACCGTCGAATGCGCCGCCGGACCGTCCTGATCGTCTGCGGCGTCCTGCTTCTGTCGCTCGTGCCCACGGCGGAGGGCGACCGGGATCAGTCCGCGCACGATCAGATCGCGCATGCCGAAGCGCCGCCCGATAACCCCGTCAACCAAATCCTCGGCGAATTGTTCAAGGGTGAGGAATCCACGGATCAGGCGGATGAAAACACACCCGATCCACCGGCGGAATCCTCTTCCGGCAAGGGGGATCGATCATCGGAAGCGTATGTTCATGTCGGCGTCGATAATCGGGTAACCATGCATGCGTCCAGCACAGGGCTACCGCTTGCAGATGCCCTGCACATGCTCTCCGCGCAATCCAAACGCAACATCATCCTCACCGACGGCGTCAGCGGCACGGCCAACGCCAGCCTCTACAACGTCACCTTCGAAGAGGCACTCAACGCCCTGCTGGTGGCCAACGGTCTCGGATACCGTGCCCAGGGAAAATTCATCTATGTCTATCCGCTCGAGGATCTCGCCAGAATCCAACAGGCCGAACGCAAGATCGCCACGCGCGTCATTCGCCTGAATTACATGAATGCCGCGGCAGTCTCCCAACTCGTCTCACCCCTCCTCAGCAAGACCGGAACCATTCAGATCACCCCCCCCTCGAAGATCGGGCTTGGCGGTGATGCTGGACTGGAAGATACCGAGGGAGACACCGTCGTCACCAACGACATTGTCATCCTGACCGACTACGTAACAAAACTCAACGAGATTGAAAAGGTCATCAAAGAGCTGGACGTCTTCCCCCGGCAGGTTCTCATCGAGGCCACCATCCTTCGGGCAACTTTGAACGAAAACAACGCCCTCGGCATCGACTTCACGACCCTCGGCGGCATCGACTTCGGGACCGTCAACAGCATCAGCCCCGGTGCCCAGAGCATCACGACCGGCAACATCCCCAACGCCCTGCTCAACGACACCTCGTTCACCGTTCGAACCGAATTCAATGCCAACGTACCGAACGGCGGATTGACCTTCGGCGTCATCAAGGATCAGATCGGATTCTTCATCCGTGCGTTGGAGTCGGTCACCGACACCGACGTCCTCGCCAATCCGAAGGTGCTCGCCCTCAACAAGAATCCCGGCCAGATCATCGTCGGCCGGCGGGATGGATACATCACCACGACCATCACCGAGACGACCGCCGTGCAGACCGTCGAGTTTCTCGAGACCGGCACCATCCTCACCTTTCGCCCCTTCATCGGCGACGACGGCTACGTGCGTATGGAGATCCACCCCAAGGATTCGACCGGCGGCCTCACCCAGGCCAACCTGCCCTTCGAGCAGACGACCGAGGTCACGACCAACGTGATGGTCAAGGACGGTCACACGATTCTCATCGGCGGCCTTTTCCGGGAGGTCAACACGGAGACCCGCGGGCAGGTTCCGCTTCTCGGGAACATCCCCTTCGCCGGGGCCCTGTTCCGATCCACCCAGGATACGACCGTGCGGGAGGAGGTCATCGTCCTGCTCACGGTGCACATCATCAAGGGCGATGCCGACACGCTGGCGAGCGCGGAACTCGAAGAGGACGTGGAACGTTTCCGCGTAGGGATGCGCGAGGGGATGCAGTGGTTCGGCCGTGAGCGACTGGCCCAGACGCACTATACCTGGGCGTTGCGGCACCTGGAGGCGGGTGATCTCGACAAGGCTTTGTGGGATGCGAAGATCGCGGTTCACAACTTTCCCCGCCACATTCACGCATTCAAGCTCATCGAGAAGATCCGAGGTCAACGCATATGGGAATCGGAGGCCTCCTCGATCCGCAACTTTGTCCGGGATCGCATCCAGGCGGAATCGGGCGCCATCCAACCCTCCTTCGGGCGACCCGCGCCCCCGTTTTCTTTCCCCGAGGGGTTCGACGAGAAGACCGGCAAGTATCAACGGAAGGCGGCGGAATGAAGACGCACAGAATCAAACAATTCCTCGCGTATCTTCCATATGCCGTCGGTCTGTCGATCGTCGGCTGCGGGGGGGGCGGGAGCAGCCTCCTCGAAAAACACATGGCCGACGATCCCAACGCGCAGGCACAACGGCGATGGAACACCGTTCGAGGCAACGTCAAACTCCGGGTGGCCGAACAGCATTTCAAGGCCCAGCGATTCGATGAGGCCGAGGCGGTTCTGCGTGAAGTCTCCCAGATGTCGCCCGAGAGTATCGGTGTGTATAAACTCGCAGTCCGTCTTTATCTCGAGCAGGGCCGGCTCGTGAAGGCCCGGGAGGCGATCGACCACGCCCTGACGCATCCCGGTCGCGATGCGGAGACCGAATACCTCGCGGGAATCGTCGCCCAGCGATATGGCGAACTGGATGCGGCCCTGACCCACTATCTTGCCGCCGGTTCCCTGGCGTCCGACGTCCCTGAGTACGTCCTCGCCGTCGCGGAAACCTATGTCGCATTGGACGAACCGACCGCGGGCCTGGATTTTCTGGAACCCCGCCTCGACGACTTCGACGGCTGCATCCCCATGCGGATGCTCGCCGCGAACATCTGTCGATCACTCGGCCTGAAGACCGCCGCCGTCGAACATTGTCAGGCCGCGATCGGCCGGGATGATCGCAACGACACGACCGACATCGAAGCCGCTATGATTTTTCAATGGGCGGATCAACACGGCGAAGCCATCGCGCTGCTTCGGCCGATCGTGGATCGGGCCTGGCCCGAAAACGGAGACCTGTCGGTCAAGCAGGATGACCGCCATGGCCCAAGGAATCATGGCGCCGCCGTGACTCTGGCCCGCGCCTATTTGGGGATGCGGCAATGGCCCGCGTCGATGGGTGTGTTGAAGCTATTGATGGCCGACGACAAGAGCGACATTAATGCCTGGTGTCTGTATTGCCGGGCCGCCCTGTCGGCCGGCGATCTCGACGCCGCGTGGGAAGCAATCGACGTCTTCAATCAACACAATACACCCACACCCGAAACATACCTGCTCCAGGCCTACGTCGCCCACCGGCGCGGCGATCGAGAGGCGACCCGCCGTGCCGCGACCGAGGCCCTTAAACTGGACGAAGACCTCGAATCCGCACGCTGGCTGCTGGGCCAGGTCGCGGGTGTGTCGAGCCCATCCAATCTCGGCGTGACGGGACGGAATCCGCAACCATCAATCTCCCCACGGGGTGCCATGAATAACCGTCCCACCCTGATCGAGGCGGATCAGCATGCCGAGGATGTACTTGTTGCAAGCGACGCGATTGATCGGAACAGGCCCCCCGCTGTTCCTCCAAAAGCCGAAAGCCGAAAGCCGAAATCGTCAATCTCCCCAGCGCTGATTGACATACCTGAACTTTCCAACCTGATTGTAATGAGAAGGCCAATCCAACCCCGTGTACCACTGCTCCAAGCGGTGATACGTGAGATGACGAATCATTCCAACCGGGTCCCCTACTTATACGCCCCTGCCGTATCACATCGAGCCAACCAAGCACGCACGCGGCAAGTCAATACGAATCCAGAATTCGCAATCCATAATCCGCGGTCCGCCATGCCCACATTTTCGACATTGGGATACGGAGCCGCGGCGTGCAATCCCCACTCCCACGACACGACCGCCCCGCCCGTGGCCGCCCTTCCGCGTCCCCCTTCGCGAAACGACGCACATCACGCGACATTCTGCTCCGTCTGCCGTGAGCATCCGTGTATCTTGAACTGGAAAACCCGGACCGCCCTCGGATCCCGCCATACCGCGCCGTTCGTGGAAACCGCGAAACTGGAAACGGAGGCAGGCGATGAGTGATCCCGTTCTCAAACCCTGGTCACAGGTGGATGACGATATCGAAGACAGTGATCTCGTTATGGCATCCCCTGAATCCACCGCGGCACAAGGCCACACGCCTGAAAAATCACGGGCGACAGGTTCCTTCGATGTGCGTCCAGATCGAGACGGCACTCCAGCCAGACCGCGGATCCATACCCAATGGGCGCTGGCGCCGCTCGGCCTGGCAGCGGGAACCCTGCTGTGGGGCCTATTTCGCCCGGACGCCGGCGGAGTGCCGCAATCGATGGGCCTGGTCTGTCTGGCCCTGATTGGGATCAGCGGAATCGTGCTCGCTCTGGCCGTCCAGTCGCGGCGAAACTCGATCCGCCGCATTCTCAGGGCCGTCGAGCACCCTACGGAGCCGATCTCGATTGCCTCGGTTGCCTCTCAATTCGATCCCGAATTGGCGCCCGTCTGGAAGGCCGTAGAGGGCTACACCGCCCACATCGATCAACGTGTTGCCGAGATGATCGAAACAGACCAGAAGCTCAATCTCGATCTGACACTCGCCGAATCCCGAAAGAATCAGGCCGTTGACATCATTCAGGCTCTGGCCAATCCCATCTTCGCGACCGATTCGCACGGCCGCCTCATCATGACCAACGCGGCAGCGGATGAATTATTCGGAATCTCGCTCGAGGAATGTCTCAGAAAGCCCATCGAGGAAGTCATCACCGACGAAGGATTGCTGAATCATATCCGACATACCCGACAAGCCGACACCCGCGCTGCCGAGCGGCGGGCGGAACATTCAATCGGCAATCGGCTATACAACTCGACCCTCGTCCCACTCATCCCGCATGGGGATTCGACGAACGAAGACAAGGTCGACCACGGCGTCGTCATTCATCTGAGAGACATCACCCGGGAACGGGAGGCGTCGAAGAACAAGAGTGATTTCGTATCCCACGTGGCCCACGAACTGAGAACCCCCCTATCCTCGATCTGCGCCTATGTCGAGATGCTCGTGGACGGCGAAGCGAATGACGAGAAAACCCAACGAGAGTATTATGACATCATTCAGACCTCCGCCGATCGCCTTCGTCGCCTGATCGACAACATGCTCAACATCAGCCGGATCGAAGCCGGTACCGTCCGCATCAACAAGGAGCCCATGGCCCTCTCGCCGGTCGTCAAGGAGGCCGTCGATGTGATGCGACCGAGCGCCGAGGAGAAAAATATCACCCTCACCGAACACCTGACGCCCGTGGTCTTTCGCGCCCTGGCGGATCGCGATCTGATCTACCAGTCCGTGCTCAACCTTATCAGCAACGCCGTGAAATACACACCCGCCGGCGGCCGTGTGACGGTTCGCATGACGCCGAGAGAAGAAGAACACAAGATGATCATCGAAGTCAGTGACACCGGCGTGGGCATTCCAAAGGAAGACATCCCCAAGATGTTCGGAAAGTTCTTCCGAGTCGAGGCCAATAAGAAAATTGCCAAGGGAACCGGGCTGGGTTTGAACCTGGTCAAAAAAATCGTGGAAACGGTCCATGACGGAGAAATTGGCCTCAAAAGCGAGGTCGGACAGGGCAGCACCTTCCAGATCGTGCTGCCTCTGATGGCCTAGGGCTTCGAACCGTCCTTTGGATGGGTGGGGCGCATCGGCCTCCGGCCGGTGCGCGTCGCAGATCGTGAGCCGCACCCACAATTTCATGTGGATCGGACCACTGGAAACGTATGTAGACGAATCAAAGGAGTTCGTGAAAATGGCATCTAAAAGAATCCTGGTCTGCGACGATGAGCCGCACATCCTGCATGTGGTGGCGACCAAGCTGAGAAACGGCGGCTTCGAGGTGCTCTCCGCCGCCGATGGCGAGGAAGCATTTCAAATCGCGATCAAGGAAAAACCCGATCTTCTGATCACCGACTACCAGATGCCCTTCCTCAGCGGACTCGAGCTCTGCGCCAAGCTTCGCGTGGACCCCAATACCACGGCCATCCCCGTCATTATGCTCACCGCGCGCGGCTTTTCGATCGAAGAGGAAGACCTCTCCAAGACGAACATTCGTAAGGTGTTGCCCAAGCCGTTCAGCCCCCGCGAGGTACATCGAAGTGTGATGGAAATCCTGGACACCACCCTCGCCCAATCGAGTTCGGCAAGCCCGGCATGAACATACGAACATCAACATCCCAGTTGTCGGTGGATCCCGCCGCGGGCCGTCTTCCTTCGCCCGTTGCGGAATGGCCAATCTCCGAGGCGAACTTTCGGCGGCTTGTCATCCGCTGGCGTTCCGCCCATCTCTGGCTGTCGCTCTGGAATGCCGACGGCCGTATGATTTCCTGCGATGAGGAGGCCGGTCCGTTCTGGAATGCGCTTCGCTCACGCGCCGACGGATTTCGCAAGGCGATCTCGGCCTTCGTTCGAACATCGATGGATGAGGACACAGTCGGACTCGACGAGAAGGGCAGCACACCGGGGAACGCGGGGCCGTGGCCGAACGAAATCGGTCTGATCGCAGTGCCGATCCGCGCCCGTCGCCGTTGCATCGGTTCGCTGCTCGCGGCCTTCGCCCTTCGGGATGAGGCCGGTGAAGACATCATCCGCCTCTTCAACCAGAGTGGACTGGAACAGGCCGCGATGGAGCATTTCCTGAGGCAGGCGGGCAAAATATCGCCCGATCGTCGATCCGAAATCACAGATCTGCTGTCGCTGACCGTCGAGCAGGCCCGTGAAATCGACACGCGTAATATCGAGATCGCGAGCCTCACGCAAAACCTCGAAAACACCTATGAGGAACTCCACCTGATCTACGAAATCAGCCGTCGGATGGAGATCCCGCAGGAGCCCATGCGCATGTTGCAGCGCGTCGGCATGGAAATCCGGGAAGCCTCCCGCGCCCGGGGAATCGCGTTCGTCCTCACGCAGCATGCCCCCCTCGCCGGTTCATCGGCGCATCAGGATGCCGACCAGATTCAACCCCTTGAATCGCGCGTCATCCAATTGGGGAACGCCGCGCCCGATCTCGCCCACATCGAACGGCTGGCCGATTGCCTCGCGGACGAGATCGATAAAACGACCGATCACCTGCTTCTGAACAAGGCAAGCCACAGACCGGAACTCCAATGGGCCGAGCCCTGGCTCCAACACCTTCTCGTTCTGCCCATCCGAGAGAAGGACCGCCTGTTCGGAATCATGTTCGGTATCAATTGCACCGACTCCGGCGACTATACCTCCATCGATATCCAGTTGTTGCGTGCCGTTGCGGATCGGGTTGCCGCCGCGCTCCAGAACCAAAATCTCTATGATGAGCTCGCCGATCTGTTTATGGGCCTGCTCTTCGCCGTGGTCAACAGCGTCGATGCCAAGGATCCCTACACCTTCGGACACTCAGAGCGCGTCGCTCACTTCAGCCGCGCGCTGGCCGACACCACCGGTCTCTCCAGGATCGAATGCGATCGCGTCTATCTCGCCGGCCTGTTGCACGACGTTGGAAAGATCGGCGTGCCCGACGCCATCCTGTCAAAATCGGGCAAGCTGACCGACGAGGAATTCGACACACTGAAAAAACATCCGGAAATCGGCGAAAAAATCCTCTGCCACATCCGGCAGGTGAGAGACTTGATCCCCGGCGTCATGCATCACCATGAGCGGATGGACGGCCGGGGCTATCCCCACCGGCTGGCCGGCCGCGACATCCCTCTGTTGGGACGGATCATCTGCCTCGCCGATTCCTTCGACGCCATGACCTCCAATCGCACTTATCGGGCCGCGATGCCCGTGGCCCTCGCCGTTGCCGAAATAAGACGCTGTTCAGGAAACCAGTTTGATCCCCAATTAGCCGAAAAGTTCCTGGGAATCGATCTCGACACCCTCTATCGGGAGGCAAATGCCTATACGGGCGGCGATCCCAATATGGGTCGAATCGGTGCGCTTTGCTCGGTTCTCAGCAGGCATCCGGAATCCTGGGGATAACGTTTCGCCGGATGCCATGCCTGTACGTCCCGGTATTGTCGGAAATCCGGGGAGCATCGGCGTCTCGCCGGTCGATGGAAGACCGACACGATGGAATCCCGAAATTATTCGACAGCACGCTAAAGGAGCACCCGTGTGAGCGCCACAATCACACAATACAACAATGTGATCGTCCTGACCGTCAAGGACGATTTGGCCGGCGAATATCTCGATGCATTCAACGAGGGTGCCACACAGTGCCTCAACGACGGTCATTACTACCTTGTGATCGACTGTTCCGCCGTCAGCGCGCTGGACAGCGCGGGGCTCGAAATGCTGTCGGACCTCCAGGACAAGTGCGAGGATGCCTTCGGGAGCGTCAAGCTGTGCAGTCTCGACGAGACACTCATCACGATCCTCGAAATCACCCGGCTCGGTCGCAGGTTCGAATGTTTCGACGATCTCGACGCCGCCGTCAGGAGTTTCGCCTGATATGACACACGCGCTTGGCACACAAACCCGAAAGCAAGTCGGGCAGATCCTGCTCAACCAGGGGATTATCACCCGTGAGCAGATCGAAGAGGCCATCGCCGAACAGGCCGCGCGCGGTCACAAGCAACTCTTCGGTGAGATCATCATCGAGTTGGGATTCGCCTCCACCGATCAGGTGCTCGAGGCACTCGCCGAAACCTACGACGTCCCCTACGCCCGCCTCACGCCGCGTCTCGCCGACGCCAAGGTCATCGAACTCATCCCACGCGAGTTTCTCGAAAAACACGCGGTCCTCCCCTTGTTCAAGGTTCGAAACACGCTGACCCTCGCACTCAGCGAACCCTCCAACGTCTTCCTCATTGAGGAAGTCGTCCGCATGACCGGCTGCAAGGTACAGGTCGTCGTCGCCTCCGCCGCAGACGTGCAGGCCATTCTCGGCCAATACGTCAATGCCGCAAACGTCTTCGTCATCGACGACATCATCGAGGATGTCTCGACCGATGCCTTCGAGCTGATTGAAACCAAGGCCGACGACATCACCAACCTCGAAGGCATGGCCGGAGACTCCCCCGTCATCAAGCTGGTCAACTACCTTGTCTATACCGCCGTCAAGGAAGGGGCCAGCGACATCCACATTGAACCCGACGAAGGCCAACTCCGCGTCCGTAACCGTGTCGACGGCGTACTCTACGAAAAGCTGACGCCCCCCGTGCAGATGATGGCCCCCATCGTCTCACGCATCAAAATCATGGCCGGTCTCGACATCGCCGAGCGCCGACTCCCGCAGGACGGCGGGATCCACGTCATGATGGAAAACCGCCCCATCGACCTTCGTGTGTCCACGCTCCCGAACACCCACGGAGAAAAGGTCGTCATACGAATCATCGATAATTCGCTGGCCCTCGTAAACCTCGAAACGCTCGGCTTCTCGATCGACATGCTCAAGCGCATGCGCGAAAAGCTCGCCCACCCCCACGGTCTGGTTCTCGTCACCGGCCCGACCGGCAGCGGAAAAAGCACCACCCTCTATGCCACGCTCAGCGAGATCAACTCACCCGAGCGCAATGTCTGCACGGTCGAGGATCCGATCGAATACAACCTCCGCAGCGTCAACCAGTTTCAGGTCAACGAGAAGATCGGTTTGGGTTTCGGAACCGTCCTCCGCTCCATGCTTCGGCAGGATCCCGACGTCATCATGATCGGCGAAATTCGCGACGAAGACACCGCCAAGACCGCCGTCCAGGCCGCTCTCACCGGTCACATGGTCCTGTCGACCCTGCACACCAACGACGCGGCCTCGGCCATCACGCGTCTGAACAACATCGGCGTCGAGAGTTTCCTCATCGCCGCCTCGCTCGAGTCCGTCCTCGCACAGCGGCTCGTCCGAAAGATCTGCCCGCGTTGCAAGATCGAATACGAGCCTTCCCCCAAGATCCGCCACACCATGGAACAGGTCGGGCATTCCGCCGAGGTTCTCTATCGCGGTGAGGGCTGCACGCGCTGCCACGGCTCCGGCTACGCGGGACGGATCGGCGTCTATGAGCTGTTTCTCCCTGATGACACGATCCGACAGGCCATCACCGACGGCGCTTCCCTGCAGGAATTGAGGCGACTCTCCAATACGAACAACGTAACCACGCTCATGATGGATGGAATGGAAAAGGCTCAGTCCGGCATCACAACCGTCGAGGAGATTCTCCGTGTCTGCGCCGCGTAGGGTCCGCTGTGCGGACCAGCCGTAGGATGGGTCATATGACCCATTTGCTGAACCTGCAAACTCATGGGGTCCGCCATGCGGACCCTTCGCGCTCGTTAAGGAATCAACCATGGCCGTCTTCACCTATGCCGCACGCGATGATGCCGGTACGCTCGTTCAGGGCGATGTCACGGCCACCAGCCGGGACGAGGCCGCCCGCATGCTCCGCAGCGAGGGGAAATTCATCGTCCGAGTCGAGCCGAAGACCGCCGCCGGCGTCCGCGTGCGATCAAAATCCGCACCCGCCTCGCGCGGTGGCAAGTTCAACCCCGCCGACCTGATCTTCTTCACCAACCAGATGGCGGTCATGGTCGATACCGGCGTCTCCCTCTCAGAGTCTCTCGAGGCCTCGGTCCACGAGGGCAACTCGCCCGCCTTCGCAAAGGCCCTGGAAACCGTGATCGAACAGATCAACGCCGGAACGGAGTTCTCCGCCGCCCTCGCCGAACACCCGAAGATCTTTCCCGATCTTTACGTCAGCCTGATCAAGGCCTCGGAGGCCTCCGGTAAAATGGGCCCGATCCTCGAGCGTCTGGCTGTCTACCTGGAACGCCGACACGAGTTGAGAAAAAAACTCAAAGGCGCGATCACCTATCCCATCGTGATGTGCCTCTTCGCCCTCGGGACGACGATCTTTCTCGTCTCCTACGTCCTGCCGAAGTTCGCTAAAATATACGCCGGTCGCGAGGATGCCCTGCCGGCCATCACCAAGGCCCTCCTCGGCTTCAGCGATTTTATCGTCGCCTACGGCCTCTATATTCTCGCCGCCGTTTTGCCCGCGGCCGTCGGCCTGTATTACTACATCCGCACGCCGGCGGGCCGCGTCAAGTTCGAGAAATTCCAGCTTGCGATTCCGCTCATCGGCCCCCTGCTTCACAAAACCTATCTCGCCCGGAGCCTCCACACGCTCGGAACCATGATTCAGTCGGGCGTCTCCATGCTTGACAGCGTTCAATTGACCATCAACGTCTGCGGCAGCCGCGTCTATGAGCAGATGTGGCGGGATGTGACCGAACGCGTCGAACGCGGTCAGCAGATCTCCGAGGCCCTCGCCGACAACAAAAACGTGCCGAAATCCATTCTCAAGATGATCGGCGCTGGCGAACGCAGCGGCCGGATCGGCATGGTCATGGAGCGCGCCGCCGGCTTCTCGGAGGCGGAGCTGAACATCGCCATTAAGACGCTCACCAGCCTCATCGAGCCTACCATCGTAGCCTTCCTCGGCGTCGTCGTCGGCGGACTCGTCATCGCACTCCTGCTCCCCATCTTCACCATCTCCAAGGCGCTGTAGGGTGGGGAAGAATCCTCCGCGTGTGCCACTGCTTCAATCAGTGCGAATGCATGTGTGTCGGGTGCCATGCTTACACGGCACGGCAGTATCGTGACGGGTAAGCATGCCACCGCCGCTGAATCGAGAATCCTTTCTCGGTTCCACCCGCCGGGGGAATCCCTTCCTCTGTCTTTTTCGAGCCGGGTTCCCCACCCCGGAGGGGTGAAGGGCTGTAGCCACGAGTGGAGCCTCGGCGAAGCCGGGGTGGAACTCGTGGACGGCGATGCACCCCAACGATCACCACCCCGTAGGGGTGGAGGACGAACGAGACTTGATCAATCAAATACGTGTGGGATATCAAGCTCCCTTCGCCCCTATCGGGGCGAGAAAGATGGGAATAAGAGGACTCGCATTCCACGGGTTGCATCCCGGCTGCGCCGGGATTCCACCCGTGGCCACAGCCCATGACCCCTCCGGGGTCAGAAAAGCAGAATGGATCAGATGATCCATCTGACCGGCTATTCGAGCAGCGCTTCGGGTAATTTTATGACAAATGCCTTGATCTCGTCGCGGACCCGCCGATAGTGTACCAGCGCGGCCTCATCCGTCTCCGTGTCTTTCGCGAGCGCCGGCGGATCGTCGAAACCCTTATGCAGAACCCGCACATCGCCCTCGAATCGCGGGCAATGTTCATCCGCATGGCCGCAGACCGTCACCACGGTGTCGAACCGCACGTCCCCCAACGTATCCACCGTCTTCGACGCCTGCCCCGAAATATCGACCCCCGCCTCCGCCATCGCCTTGACCGCCAACGGGTTCAGCCCGTGGGCCTCGATCCCCGCGGAGTACGCCTCGATCAAGTCCCCGCGCAGATGCCGCGCCCACCCCTCCGCCATCTGGC
>CAYXGR010000031.1:4400-16270 GCA_964464525.1 uncultured Planctomycetaceae bacterium | reverse complement strand
TGGCACCCGTCTTGGAGACCGGTCCTACGGAACAGAAGGTGGGCGGTGCCCACCCTACGAGTTCTCCATTATTCTCGCGGGGGATGTGCATGGAGTTTGCTGTCGGCTCGCTGGCGAAGGTGCTCGGCCCCGAGTTTGCCGAGGTGGACGGCTATCCGGTTCGCGTTCGTTTGCCGGCTGAACCGCTGATGCTGGTCGACCGCATCCTGTCGATCGAAGCGGAAAAGGCGTCGCTGACGTCGGGGCGAATCGTCACGGAACACGACGTCTTGCCCGGTGCGTGGTATCTCGACGGGGGCGTGTGCCCGGTCTGTATCACGGTCGAGGCGGGGCAGGCGGATTTGTTTCTGTGCAGTTATCTGGGGATCGATCTGGCGGTCAGGGGGACTCGGGCCTATCGGCTGCTTGACGCGACGGTGACATTTCATCGCGATCTACCGCGGGCGGGCGAGACGATCCACTACGAGATTCGCATCAACCGATTTGTCCGGCAGGGCGAGACGTGGCTGTTCTTCTTCGAGTACGACGCGACGATCGACGGCGAACTCGTGTTGACGATGCGCAAGGGGTGTGCGGGGTTCTTCACTGATGCGGAGATTGAGCGGTCTGGGGGGATTATTCTGGACGATGAGGCTGCGGCAGGCGCGGGTGGTTTGAGTTGGCAGGAAGCTGCGCCGTGGGCGATGGAGTCGCGCGGGTCGGAGTCGTATGACGATCGACAGGTGGCGGCCGTGCGGGCGGGGGATCTGGCCGGCTGTTTCGGTTCGGCGTTTGATTGGCTGGGCCTGGGCGATCCACTCCGTTTGCCGGAGGGTCGAATGAAGCTGTTCGATCGGGTGTTGGAACTGGACCTTGACGGTGGACAGCACGGGTTGGGGATCATCCGGGCCGAGGCGGACATCCAACCGGACGACTGGTTCTTGACGTGCCACTTCGTCGACGACATGACGATGCCGGGGACGCTGATGTACGAGTGTTGTGTGCACACGCTGCGGTTTTTCCTGTTGCGGATGGGGTGGATCGGCGAGCGGGCGGGGGTGACGGTTCAGCCGATGCCCGGTGAGTCCAGTGCATTGCAGTGTCGTGGACCGGTGACGCCGAAGACGAAGACGGTGATCTATGAGGTGGAGATCAAGGAGATCGGGTACCGACCGGAGCCGTACGTGGTGGCCGACGCCCTGATGTATGCCGACGGGAAGCGGGTTGTGCGGATGACGGACATGGGGGTTCGGATGGCGGGAATGAGCCGTGAAGGGATCGAGGCTATCTGGGCACGAAGGAAGCCACGTCGAGAGTCGATCCCGTCGGAACGAATCACCGCCGAGGCACTCGAGGAAAAGGGGAGTGTCGAGCCGCTGTTCGATTACGATCGGATTCTGGCGTTTGCGGTGGGCCGGCCGTCGGATGCGTTCGGCGAACGGTACCGCGTGTTTGACGAAGATCGGGTGATCGCCCGGCTGCCGGGACCGCCCTATCAATTCATCGATCGGATCACGCGGATCGAGTCGGCGGCGGCGTGGGAGCTTCAGACCGGCGCCTGGATCGAGGCGGAGTACGATGTACCTCCGGATGCGTGGTACTTCCGGGCGAATCGACAGGCGTCGATGCCGTTCGCGGTGCTGCTGGAGGTGGGCCTGCAGGCCTGTGGCTGGCTGGCGGCGTATCTGGGCTCGGCGCTGCGGAGCGCGACGGATATGTCGTTTCGGAATCTCGACGGGCGGGGAACATTGCACGAGGAGGTGTTCGCCGATTCCGGGACGCTGACGTCGCGGGTGCGGCTTACGAACGTCTCCGAGGCGGCGGGGATGATCATCGAGCATTTCGATTTTGCGGTGATGCGCGGGGAGCGGATCGTCTATGAAGGAGAGACGGTATTCGGATTTTTCTCCAAACAGGCGCTGGCGCAGCAGGTGGGCATCCGAGGAGCAGGGGAACGGGTGTATGAACCCGACGAACGGGAGTTGGCCCGGGCGATCTGCTTTGAGTTGCCCGATCTGCCGCCGCATGTGCCCGAGGAATCGGGCTTGTCGCCGAAGGAACGGATGGATGAGGAAACGGCCGACGGTTCGGGGGGGATGCTGCCTGGTCGGGCGTTTCGGATGATTGATACGATCGACACCCTCGTATTGGACGGCGGTCCGCATGGGCTGGGATTCATTCGGGGCAGCACCACGGTCGATCCGGCGGCGTGGTTCTTTCAGGCACACTTTCATCAGGATCCGGTCTGGCCCGGCTCGCTCGGCCTGGAGTCGCTCCTGCAACTGATGAAAGTATATGCTCTGGAGCGTTGGGGCGAACAGATGTCGCGGACGCATCGTTTCGAGCCGATCGCGCTGGGCGACGAACACGGTTGGTCCTATCGTGGGCAGATTCTTCCGACGAACGAGCGCGTGGAGGTGGAGGCAATGATCACGCGAATCGAGGACGGACGCTCGCCGGGGGTGGTGGCGAACGGGTTCCTGAAAGTGGACGGGAAGATCATTTACGAAATGCGGGATTTTGGGTTGCGATTGGTGGAATTGGGAAGGTAGGGATCAGAGCCGCGACCGTGAGGGAGCGAAAGGGTGGCATGCCCAAGCGATAGCGCGGGCATGGCGAGCGTCAAGACATCGACATGGATATACGATTCGTGGATCGCGATTCCTCGATTGATGCGCAAGTTGTAGGTCGAAAAAGACGGACACCATGAATCGATGTACAAGTGACAACCGGTCGATTGCCTTCACGAAGATGCACGGGCTGGGGAACGATTACGTCTATATCAACTGCTTCGACGAGCGGTTAGACGGTTTAGACATTCCAGAACTGGCGCGGGCGATGAGTGATCGGCACCGGGGTGTCGGCTCGGACGGGCTGATCCTGATCCGTCCTCCGTCCGACGATCGGGGGGCATACCCTGGCACAGCGCGACGGGTGGCATGCCCAAGCACAGCGCGGGCATGGCGATCTCCCGCGGCGCGGATGGAGATGTACAATGCCGACGGCTCTCGGGGCGAGATGTGCGGCAACGGGATCCGCTGCGTGGCCAAGTATGTCGTGGATCACAAAATGGTTTCCATGACTGAAGGGGATACCGTCGAATTGTGCGTGCAGACGGATCGCGGGGTGCTCACGCTGTCGGCGATGCGCGAGGGCGGAGTCGTGACGCGCGTCTGTGTGTCGATGGGGTCGCCGATCCTCAGGCCCGAGGCTATTCCCGTGGCGCTGGGAGGCGATCGTTGTGTGGGCGAGGTGTTGCCCGGCTTTGAGGGGCGCTATCGGATGACGTGTGTCTCGATGGGGAACCCCCACGCGGTGGTGTTTGTGGATTCACTGGAGGAGATCGATCTGTCGGCGGTGGGGCCGCGCGTCGAGCGGGATGCGCTGTTTCCGAACCGGGTGAATCTGCACGTCGTCTCGGTGCAATCGCGCGGGGAGGCGTCGATGCGAAGCTGGGAGCGGGGCAGCGGGCTGACTCGAGCCTGTGGAACCGGGGCCTGCGCGGTGCTGGTGGCGGGTGTTCTGGAGGATCGGCTGGATCGGGCGGCGACGATTCACTTGCCGGGAGGCGATCTGGAGATCGAGTGGCCGGCGGCGACGGGCGAAGATGACGAATCGCCGGTTTTCATGACGGGGCCTGCGGTTGAAGTGTTCAGCGGCCGGTGGCCTTAACGAAATAGGGTGTTGTCGGTCGCAAAGGATGGCGTCATGTCCGAAGAACGTATTCATCGAGTCGGAATCGGGACGGACCTGCATCGGCTGGAGCCTGGGGGGCCGCTGCGGCTGGGCGGGGTCGATGTGGATTTCGATCGGCGGCTGTGTGGCCACAGCGACGGCGACGTGGTGTTGCACGCGGTGACGGACGCGCTGTGCGGCGCGGCGGCATTGCCGGATATCGGAGAACACTTTCCAGATGATGATCCTCAACAGGCCGGTCGGGACAGTGGGGAACTCCTGACACACATCGTCGAGAAAATCGCACGATTGGGTTATGCTGTGGTCAATGTCGACGTCGTCGTTCATGCCGAGCGGCCGAAGTTGTCGAGTTATAAGGCGGCCATACGAACGCGGATCGCGGATCTGGTTCGCGTGCCTGCAGATCGGGTGAGCATTAAGGCGAAGACGAACGAGGGGTTGGACGCGATCGGCCGGGGCGAGGCGATCGGGTGTACGGTAGTGGCGGGGTTGAGGAATAGTGAATAGTCTAGGAAAATATCGAACATTGAAACTTCAAAACGTCAAAATGTCAAAAACAAGAAAACAAGATATTGGAATGGTTTGGGGATGGTGTTGGAGGATTGCACTTTGATGCGGATGAAGGCACCGGCAAGCAGAGCTTGCCGGTGGCACCCTTGTGGGAGCCGGAGTACCCGGTACCGGTTGGAAACCGGTACCACAGCGCAGCCGACGGCCACAACCCAAGTGATCGGCATGCTTACCCGACCCAATAGGCCGGGTCGTGTAAGCATGGCACCCGAGCAGAGCTTGCCGGTGGCACCCTAGTGGGGGCCGGAGTACCCGGTACCGGTTGGAAACCGGTACCACAGGAGTATTGGATTCGGTTTTATCCGGTTGATTCGATGGGATATGCAGACAGATGACGCTTCGAGTTTATAACACGCTGTCGGGTGAGAAGGAAATCTTCGAGTCGGTGCGACCGGGGGAGGTCGGCATCTATCTGTGTGGGCCAACGGTCTATAAGCCCGCCCACATCGGCCACGCCGTCGGACCGATCATCTTCGACGTGATCAAACGCTACCTGACGTTCAAAAACTATAAGGTGACGTGGGTTGTCAATGTGACGGACGTCGAGGACAAGCTGATCGCCGAGGCGGCGGCGCAGGGTCGGGAGATGCTGGATCTGGCCCGTGAACTGGAGCAGAAATATATCGACGCACTCAGCGCCCTCGGCGTTCGGGCGATTGATCACATGCCTCGGGCGAGCGAACACATCGACGGAATCATCAAACACATTCAGCAGCTCATCGACAATGACGTGGCCTATGCAGTGGACGGGGACGTCTATTTCGACGTGACGCGGGACGAAGACTACGGGAAGCTGACCCACCGCAAGCAGGAGGATCAAACGGCGGGGACGCGCGAGGGCCTCGTTCATGCGTCCAAGCGGAATCCGGGAGATTTTGCCCTGTGGAAGTCGGCCAAGCCGGAAGAGCCGGAGAACGTGAAATTCGGTTCGCCCTGGGGCCAGGGGCGACCGGGCTGGCATATCGAGTGTTCGGCGATGGCGATGAAATATCTGGGCGAGACCTTCGACATTCACGGTGGGGGGATGGACCTGAAGTTTCCGCATCATGAGAACGAAATCGCCCAGGCGGAGTCGGCGACACGGCAGGTGTTCGCAAAATACTGGCTCCACAACGGACTGACGCGGTTCAACACAAAAAAAATCTCCAAGTCCGATCCGGAATTTGAGAAGATCATGACCTCGTTGCAGCTTTCCAACCTGCTGTCGACGCATCCACCGGAGCTGTTGCGATTTCTTATCTTGCAATCGCAATACCGATCGCCGATCGAGTTTTCGGATGAGAGTCTGCAATCGGCGAAGACGGGACTGAGCACCGTCTATCGCCTGTTTGAGCGGTTGGAGCGTGTGACGGGAAGCGATCCTTACCAGAATTCACTTCAGATCGAGAAGATGCGGGATGTCGAAGTCTCGCCGTCGGGCAAGGCCTTCATGGAGCAGGTGATGGCGAGCCGGGTGCGGTTTCTCGAGTCGATGGACGATGATTTTAATACGGCCGGGGCGATCGGCGTTTTGTTCGAACTGGCGGGGATGATCAACCGGTTTATCGAGGAGACGCGTCTGGAGACGAAGGATCAAGATCCGTTTCGTGCCCTGGCGCAGGCGGCGGGCGGTACGTTCATGTTTCTCTCGCGGCTGCTGGGGTTGTTTGTCGAGCCGCCGACGGCCTCGGACGCGGGGGGCGATTCGCTGGCGCCGAAATTGATCGATCTACTGGTCGATGTGCGGCGGATGTCTCGGGAGGCGAAGCAATACACTATTGGGGATCATATTCGGGATGCCCTGTCGGAGATGGGTGTGACGCTGGAAGATCGCAAGGATGGGACCGGATGGCGAATCGAGTAGACGATTTCGAGGCGGGCGACCGCCGAATCGTACTGGGAGTCGATCCCGGCCTGGAGCAGACGGGCTATGCGGTAATCGAGATGCCCCGGCGGGCGGTTCTCGACGCGGGACTGATAACTACAGATGTAGATTCTCTGCTGGCGCGTCGGCTGTGCGAAATAGACGAGGGATTGCAGGAGGTTCTGCGGGAATATCATGTGGACATGATGGCGGTTGAGGATTTGTATGCTCACTACAAGCACCCGCGGACGGCGATCCTGATGGGGCACGCGCGCGGGGTGATCCTGCGGGCGGCGGCGGCACGGGGGATCGAGATTGTCGATCTACCCGCGACGAAGATCAAAAAGACGATGACGGGTAACGGCCACGCGAGCAAGCTTCAAATCCAGCGGGCGATCATGGCGGCGCTGCACCTGGACAGGCTGCCGGAGCCGGCCGATGTGGCCGATGCGATGGCGGCAGCGCTCTGCGCGTCGATCCTGCACGAGTCGCAGGGTGAGCCGATCACAAACGGGGGGATGCGGGCGTGATCGTTCGGATTCGCGGCGAGTTGTGCGAGGTGACGGATGACGCGGCGATCGTCGATCGCGACGGGATCGCCTACGAAGTCATGGTGCCGGGCTACGCGGTCGCCGAACTGTCGGCGGCGCGGGGGCGCGAGGTGATGCTCCACACATTGCAACACCTCGAGGGCAACGCAGCGGGCGGAAACATGACGCCGAGGATCATCGGTTTTCCGCATCCGGAGGATCGAGCATTCTTTAAGCAGTTCATTACTGTCAAGGGGATGGGGGTGCGGAAGGGACTGCGGGCGCTGGCCTCTCCGGTTACGCGGATCGCGTCGGATATCGAGGCGGGCGACGCGACGGCACTGACGCGGCTGCCGGGCGTGGGTCGGCGCATGGCCGATCAGATCGTCGCCCAGCTTCGGGGGAAGATGGGGGCCTATGTCTTCGCGGACAACGATGTACCCGCCGCGACGAAGCAGGATTTCAGCGACGATGAGCGCGACGCGATCGAGATTCTGATCGCCTGGGGCGATGTTCGATGCGACGCCGAGCGCTGGATCGCCCGGGCAGGTCAATTGCATGAGACGATGAAAGGACCGGAGGAGTGGGTCAAGGCGGCCTATCGGATCAAGGGTGGGAGTGAGGCATGAATAGCGAAAGGGACATTCGAGCGTCATGCTTACCCGACCCGATACTGCCGGGTCGTGTAAGCATGGCACCCGTTATACAGGGGTCTTGTTGAAGCATGGCCAGGCAACGAATCATCAGCGGCGAGGTGCGGGATGAGCGTGAGGAGCGTTCGAACTGGGCGCTTCGGCCGTGCCGATTTGAGGAGTGGATCGGCCAGAAGGGCGTCGTGGAGCAGTTGCGGATTGCGATCGACGCGGCGAAGCAGCGTGCCGAGCCACTGGAGCACATCCTGCTCGACGGCCCACCGGGACTCGGCAAGACGACGCTCGCGCATGTGATCGCCGAGGAGATGGGTGTTTCCGATCGAATTCGCGTGACCAGCGGCCCGGCGATCGTCAAGCAGGGGGAGCTGATGAGCACGCTCACCAACCTGGATGTGGGGGATGTACTATTTGTCGATGAAGTCCATCGTCTGAATCGTGTCGTCGAGGAGTTTCTCTATCCGGCGATGGAGGATTTCCGTGTCGATTTCACAATTGACGGCGGCCTCGGCGGCCGGACGGTCAATTTTCAGTTGAAACGATTTACGCTGATCGGGGCGACGACGCGGGCGGGGATGCTCACGGCGGCCATGCGCGATCGGTTCGGCTTGCGGTATCACCTCGATTTCTATCAACCAGACGACTTGCTGGAGATTTTGCGTCGTTCGGCGGTGCGGTTGGAGATCGTTGCGGAAGAGGCGGCGTTGCGGATGATAGCCGAGCGTGCGCGGGGAACGCCGCGGGTGGCGAATCGGCTGTTGCGACGGATGCGGGACTATGCCCAGGTCCGGGCCGAGGGGCGGATCGACATCGGCGTGGTGGAGAAGGCGCTGGCGATCGAGGAGATCGACGGGATTGGTCTGGACAAGCTGGATCGCGCGCTGCTCCGTGTGTTGATCGAGACCTACCACGGCGGACCGGCGGGGATCGAGGCGATCGCGGCGACGATGGGCCAGTCGCGGGACACCCTGGAAGATATGGTGGAACCGTTCCTGTTGCAGGAACGGTTTCTGACTCGGACGCGGCAGGGCCGATGCGCGACGCGGCGGGCTTACGAACACCTGGGTTATCCTCCGCCGAGCGAGGATACAGTCGCGGACGACGATTCGACCGATCCGGGGTTGTTCGACGAATAATCGCGAACCCTGCACTTCGGCCTGGGTATGTCGCCCCAGCCGGCATGCCCGCGCTACGCTTGGGCATGCCACCCCGGCTACTACACGGCGGACGATTCCAATTTCGGGAATAGCCCACGGCCGACGGCGATGCCGATTGCATCGAAGATCAGGGCCGTGTTTGCGTTTTGAATGATCTGATATTCCGCGCTTGCCACTTCGCGAATCGCCCGGCCGATGGCCCGGGTGTGGGTTCCGCTCGCGATTTTTGATATCAACTGTGTGCGGGGCAAGGCGGCGGGTGGATGGCCGGCGGCGCTTCGCTGAATGTCTCGCAGGATGGTGGACAGCATCGCGATATACATTCCCTGCGCCAGCCGAGCCGAGTTGAGATCCTCGGCATCGTCATCTTCGTCGGTCTTAACGGCACTCTCTATCTTCTTCCCCAATTCTTTGGCCGCTGCCATCATGAACTGACCAAACCCGATCGGATTTTGGCCGGCCTGACGAATGTGCTCCAATATGTCCGGCAGTTTCTCATGCAATTGGTATCGCAAGAAATGGATCGCCGTGCCGAGGCTGCCCTGTGAGAGCTCCGCGAGAAACGTGGCTGCCTGAGTATCGACTGCATGACCCTCGATCAGGCGATCATGAATAAAATCCGTCGGCAAGGCCTGAAAGGAGATTTCCTGGCAGCGGGATCGAGTGGTTGGAAGCAGATTGTCGGCGGAGGGTGTGAGAAGAATGAGGTAGCTGCGATCCGGCGGCTCCTCGAGTGTTTTCAGCAAGGCGTTCTGGGCGGCATCGCTCATCCGTTCGGCTTCGGCGATGACGAACACCTTCGCCCGGCCGAGACTCGGTTGCAGGCCGGCCTTTGCAATCACAAACTGACGAATCACTTCGACGCTGAGCTTGGTCGCCTTGCGTCTTCGAACTTCTCCGTCGTCATGCATCTTGCCGAGCATGCGATGGATCAGATGAAAGTCCGGATGGTTGCCGGCGGTCATCAGGCGGCAATCGGTGCATTCGCCGCAGGCTTCCCGGCCGGTGGCGCCATCGGCAGCGGTAGTCTCGGTTTCCCTGGGATCGGAGCAGAGCAGGACCGCGGCCAGATGGGATGCGAACATCTGCTTGCCGACGCCCTCGGGACCGGCGAAGAGGTAGGCATGCGGGATCCGGCTCGCGCGGAACGCCCGCTGAATTCGGCTCTGCGCGAGATCCTGGTACAGGACGTCAGAGAGCGGCACTGCTGAGGGCCTCCATCACGCGGGTTTGTACCTCATCGACGGAGCCGATCCCGTCCACGATGGTGACGGGCGCGGGATAGTAGTCGGGCAATTCGAGGAAGAGATCCCGCACACGCCGGTGGAACTCGAGGGGTCGGGCCTCCATCGCGTCGGTATCCACATCGTGGAAGAGCTTCGGCTGACCCTCGCCGCCGTTACTCCTGCGGCGGCCGCCGGTCTTTCGACCGGTTCGCTTGAATGCGTCGTCGGGCGGCATGTCGAGAATGATTGTCAGGTGGGGCCAGATATCGTCGATGGCAAAACGGGCCACCTCGACAACGCGGCGCGGGTCGTAGCCCGCCGCGCCCTGATAGGCACAGGTGGCCGAGACGTAACGATCTCCGAGACATGCGACTTTTTTTAGAAGGGCGGGAGAAATCACGTCTCGGGCGAGCTGCGCGCGGGATGCCATGAAAAGAAAGGTCTCGCAGCGAACGTCCATTTTCGACAGATCGTAGTCCAGCAGAACGTGGCGGATGCGATCGCCGATGACGGTGCCGCCGGGATCGCGCGGGATGACAACGTCGATGCCGCGGGCCGTCAATCCGTCGTGAAGGAGTTTGAGTTGGGCCCCCTTGCCGGCGCCGTCGACGCCGTCGAAGACGAGGAACTTCCCCCGGAGCCGCTCGAAAATTGCGTCAGTCAAGGCTCGCGCCCCCGTTTTCGGTCGATGGCATCGTACACGTCGGCGGCATTGTAGCTGGAGCGGACGAAGGGTCCAGCGGCGACGGCGCGGAAACCGATCGATCGAGCCTCCTCGGCGATTTCATCGAATTCCTCGGGCGGGAGATAGCGCTCGACGGGGGCATGCTCCGGAGTGGGGCGAAGGTATTGGCCGACGGTGAGGATATCCACGTCGGCGGATCGCAGATCGTGCAGGGTGCGAGAAAACTCCGCTCGGGTTTCGCCCAGCCCGACCATCAATCCGCTCTTGGTGAACCGATCAGGCATGAGTCGCTTGGTCTTTCGCAGAACTTCGAGGCTGCGATCGTAGCGAGCCGACGGTCGAATCCGCGGCGACAACCGCTCGACGGTCTCCTGATTGTGGTTGTAGATGTCTGGTCGTGCGTCGCAGAGGGCCTGGAGACATGAATCGCGGGCATGAAAATCGGCCGGTAGCACCTCGATCACACACTCGGGCCGGCGGTCGCGGATCGTCCGAACGCAGGCGGCGAAGTGGCCGGCGCCCTCGTCCGGCAAATCGTCCCGGGCGACGGCGGTGATGACGACGTGCCGCAGTTCGAGTCGATCGACGGCCTCGGCGAGCCGGGCCGGCTCATCGGGCTCCGGCGCGTCGGGCCGGGCGGTCGTGACGGCACAGAAACCGCAACGTCGGGTGCACTTGTCGCCGAGGATCATGAAGGTGGCATGGCGGTGGGACCAGCATTCCGAGAGGTTCGGGCAGCGGGCCTCCTCACAGACGGTGGCCACGCCGCTGGAGGAGACGATGCGCCGCGTCGCCAGCAGGACATCGCCCGTAGGCAGCGGCCGTTTGAGCCAGGGCGGCAGCCTTCTGCCGGGCGCAGAATTGGATTCTATCACATTCAGTTGCATATGCGTTCCTGTATCATGTCTGATCAGCCACATGATAGCGTGTTTACGATGGGTTGCGTATGCCTTAGATTGCGCCCCGTGGCGTAGCACGGCATCTGCCGCAACCCATGTGATCGGCATGCTTACCCGCCCCAAAAAGGCCTGGGGCGTGTAAGCATGGCACCCGATACCGGTTGGAAACTGGTGCCACGGTTTGGTTTTGCGGCCACGAGTGAATGCGGGAGACTCGGGGTGATCCACATCGAGCGAATCCTCTTTCCGACCGACTTCTCCGAGTTGGCGCTGCACGGTCTGCGGTATGCCCGGTCCTTCGCCGAGTCCTGTTCGGCGACGCTTCATCTGATTCACGTAGTGGACGAGGCGTCTCTCTACTGGATGGCCATGGGGCCGAACAGCCTGCCCGTCGGACCTTCCACCGAGGAACTTGTCGAAATCTCGCGGAAGGAAATGGAGAAATTTGTCGGCGAGCATCTGGCCGATCTCGCGACACCGCCTATTACGGAGGTGCGGATGGGTCGTCCCTTCATGGAAATAATCAACTACGCACGAGACAAGACGATCGATCTCATCGTGATCGGAACCCACGGCCGCAGTGGATTGCAACACGCATTGCTCGGGTCGGTCGCGGAGAAGGTGGTCCGCAAGGC
>CAYXGR010000031.1:0-4300 GCA_964464525.1 uncultured Planctomycetaceae bacterium | reverse complement strand
GTGGATTGCAACACGCATTGCTCGGGTCGGTCGCGGAGAAGGTGGTCCGCAAGGCACCCTGTCCGGTTCTGACGATCCGCCATCCCGAACACGATTTCGTCATGCCCTGAAAACGAGCATTTCATTCGGATCGTCGATTGTGATCCGGGTCCGACGGGAATATCATCGCACGATTCCGTTGTTCACTGATCGAATGAACATAACCAGACACATTTCCATGAATCAGGCCTATCGGTTTCATCCGTGTATCGCGATCGCTCTGATCCTCGCGATCGGCGGGGGGTGTCCGGAGAAGCGAACCGTTCCGTCAGGGCGATCATCCCCCGGACCGGTTGTCACAACTTCGTCCCCTGATGATACGTCCGGTTTCGCAAAGAGCTGGAACAGGAAGGTGTTCGACCACGGCTTGTGGGACGGGGTGGTTCGAAAACATGTGGATGAGCATGGCGGGGTCGATTACGCCGCGATCTCCCGGTCCGTGGGGTTTCGTGAATACCTGTGGCGATTGTCGAAGACGGACGCCGCCGGGCTGAGGGATGATCGTCAACGGCTGGCGTTCTGGATCAATGCCTACAACGCGCTCACGATACAGGCGGTCCTGCAAACATTACCGCAAGATGCGGCCCTGTGGCCGGAATATAGCGTTCAGGATGTGAAGATCGACGGGCTAAGCCTGTGGAAGGGGATCGTCTTCGATGTGGGAGGCGGTCGCCGGACCCTGGACGCCATCGAGCATGAAATACTGCGGAAGCAGGACGGCCTGCGGGATCCGCGTATCCACGTGGCCTTGGTATGCGGGGCCAATGGTTGCCCACCGCTGTGGAATCGTGCCTACACGGGCGAGAACATCAAAAAACAACTTTCCGAGACCATGCGGCGCTTTGTGAACGACAAGCGGCAGTGTACGATCGACCCCGTACATGGCGTTATCCGGATCAGCAAGGTGATCGAATGGTACGGGGGGGATTTCACGGCGATCTCGTTTTCGCCTCACGCACCGTCGATTCCGGCCTTCCTGGCGTTGTATATCAACGATCCGGTGTTGGCCAAGGCCCTGAAGTCGCGCGAATGGCGATTTGAGTACATGGATTACGATTGGAAGTTGAACCTGCGCCATTGACGGCGAGCAATCGATGTGAAGGAGATCGGCTTTGGGCACGGATGCGACGGCGGGGGGGCAATCCTGATGGGGCATTTCGCCTGGAGCATCCTGGTCGGGGCTGTGGTCGTGCTGTATGCGGTCGCTGCGTTCTATCTCATCGTCTATGGCCTTCACATGTATGTCCTGAGCTGGTTGTTCGGCCGGCGGCAGTCCGCGATCTCGCGCGATCAACGGGGGCGGATCGACTGGTACACGGCCGACCGGCCCGACGCGTCCTGGCCCATCGTCACGACACAGATTCCACTCTACAACGAAGCGAATGTCGCCCGACGGGTGATCGAAGCAGCGGCTCGGATGGACTATCCGGCCGACCGGCACGAAATCCAGGTGTTAGATGACAGCCAGGACGAGACTACGTCGATTGTGGACGCGACCGTGGCAGCGCTTTGCCGGGAGGGTCGCGATGTTCAGGTGGTCCGTCGGCCGACACGCATGGGTTACAAGGCCGGTGCGCTGGCTTATGGCCTGGAGCAGGCCCGAGGCGAGATCATCGTGGTCTTCGATGCCGATTTCGTGCCGCCGGGCGACTTTCTTCGCCGAGGCGTCCCGCTGCTCATGGACGAGCCAAAGAATGCCTGTGTACAGGGTCGCTGGTCGCATCTCAACGAGGATCATTCCTGGTTGACACGCGCCCAATCGTTGGCGATAGACGGCCATTTCGCGGTGGAGCAGGGCGGTCGGAGCTGGAACGATCTGTTTATGAACTTCAATGGGACGGCTGGGCTGTGGCGTCGCGCGGCCATCGAGGATCCGGCCGTCGGCGGTTGGACGGCGGACACCCTGACGGAAGATCTGGATCTCTCCTATCGCGCCCAACTCGCGGGCTGGAAGATCGAGTATTGCATGGATCTCGCGTGTCCTTCGGAGTTGCCGGACACCGTGCCGGCCCTGAAGGTTCAGCAATACCGCTGGGCGAAGGGATCGATTCAGTGCGCCCGGAAGTTGTTGCCTAGAATCTGGCGGAGCGACTTGACGTGGGGGTGTAAAATGGAGGCCACGATGCACCTGACGGGTTACAGCATTTCCGTCTGGATGCTGATGCTGGGGCTGCTGGGCCTTCCCATGTCGTGGATCAATCCCTATGCTGCATTGGGCAGCGGCGTGATCATCATCGCCGGTCTGATGTGGCTCAGCCTCTCCGGACCACCGGTCGCCCATGCCTATTCCCGGCGGGCGATCCGCGGACGCTGGTCCGGCGTATCGGCGAGCCCGTGGCTGATGGTGCTCGGTGTCGGTCTGTGTGTGAACACGACAACGGCCTGCCTTTCGGGGCTGTTTCGCCGCGGGGGTGAATTCGTCCGCACCCCGAAGTCGGGTGATACGCTCGAACGGAAACGCAAGCGTTACCGGCAACGTGCCTCGCCCATCTGGCTGATCGAACTGGCCGTGGCGGCCTATTGCGGGTTCAGCTTTTATTATTTTCTGACGGCGAGCGAGGCGGTGGTGGGAACGTTTCTGGCGATCTTCGCGTTGGGCTTCGGCGTTGTGGGGTGGCAATCCCGGCCCATACGAGTCCGCGCGAGGCAGCCCTCATTTGAAGCAGTCGATCAGCGTGTGTCGAACTCCACGATGATCGCGCCCTCCCTTCGTGATGACTGAAGATTCCGTCTCAACCCATCCCAAGGCGCCGTCGTGGGTGTGGATCGGGTGGGGTTTGCTCACCCTTTTCATCATCGGAGCGACGGCGCTCGGCGACATCTATGCCGGTACGATCCATCTGTTCGGCGGGGAGATTCCACGGATCGGCGCGTGGCAGATTCTCTACGGCACGGGCTTCATCGGCTATGCGCTTTTATTGTTATCATTCCGCCATCGGCCGGCGCGTATGCGGACGATCCTCATCGCCGCGATCCTGTTGCGGATACTCTTGCTGCTGAGTCCGCCGAATAACGACTGCAATAGATATGCCTGGGAAGGCATGATCCAGCAGCACGGATTCAATCCGTATACAGTCTCTCCGGATGACCCGGCGGTCGAGTATCTACGGGATGACATCTGGGAAGGCATCAATAAAAAGCACTATTCGACGATCTATCCGCCACTGTCGGAGCTTGAGTTTCGACTTCTGTCGATGATACACTACTCCGTCAAAACGCCGCAGATTACCCATGTGCTGTGGGACATGGGAGTCGTCTTCTTCCTGGCGTTCTTGTTGTCGCGATGGCGGCGACCGGCCTGGTATTTGGCGATCTATGCCTTGTGCCCACTGGTGTTGGCCTCGTTCGCACACGCCGGTCACAATGACACGCTGATGATTCTCTGCCTACTCGGCTTTCTTGCCGCCGGAGAGCGGGGGAAATGGCCGATCGCGGGTGTAGCGCTGGGCCTGGCCATCCTGGCGAAAACGACGCCGGCGATTCTGCTCGTCTTGTTGCTGCGGCGATCGAGGACGGCGCTCGTCGCAGCCCTGCTGACGGTCGGCCTCGGCTACCTCCTTTATATCGACGCCGGATCGAAACTCTTCTTCGCCCTGACGGACTTCCCCGCACAGAGCAGTTTCAATAACCTGTTCGACGCCGTCCGGATCTGGTTCAGGGAAAACACCGCGCACGTCATGTTCCTGCGAGAACGAAACACGATCGCCCTGGCCATCCTGGCATGCGCGACGGTGTATCGCGTGTGGCGGCCTCGGGATCTATTGTCCGATGCACGCTGGCTTCTCGCGACCGTCATCCTGCTGCTGCCGATCATCCATTTCTGGTATCTGAGTTGGATCGTGGTGTTGATCGCCTTGAACCCGAGGGGCTATTGGGCCTGGCTGCTGTTGACCGGTACGATGGTGTTCTATTGGCAGGCGGATCTGGCCTGGCAGATGGGCGGGAGATGGAAACTGCCTTTATGGGCCGCTTGCGTGATCTGGATACCGTTTTTCGTGGCGTGGGTGGCGGAATGGATTTCGGCTCGTCGGATCGATCACCCGGCGCCGGCAGCGAGTCCACAATGATGAGCCACGGACTTTCCTCCCGGCGAGCCAGAACCGAAATCAACCTTTGGGATGGTAGATTGAGAATCGGCATGCTTACCCGTCTCGATAAGGCCGAGACGTGTAAACATGGCACCCGGCGAGTCCACAATGATGAGCCACGGACTTTCCACCCGGCGCGCCAGAACCGAAATCAACCTTTGGGATGGTGGATT
>CAYXGR010000030.1:2924-16398 GCA_964464525.1 uncultured Planctomycetaceae bacterium | reverse complement strand
CACACGGGTTGTATGCCCGCGCCGCGCGAGAACTCAACAGATGGGTCACATGACCCATCCTACGGGCCTCTCGCCATGCCCGTAATCGGACTCCCGCTTGGTCGTCTTCAATGCTTGGATATGCCACTCGGTTGCATTCCATCGACAGCCCGAACTCAACGCGGTAGGGTGCAAGACTGCGATTTGTCGCAAGCGACGAGGCCTCAATACCCTCGGGGAAAATCATGGCGAGACAACGGTCCGGATCCAGCGACCGGCTCACCTATAAGGCGTCGGGTGTCGATATATCCGCCAATGATCAAATGGTGGAGAGAATCGGGCACGCGATGCGCCAAACGTTTGGCCCACGTGTACTATCACGGCATGGCGCGTTCGCGGGGTTGATGCGACTGGATTTCAGCGAACGACTGCTCAAGCGTCGCTATCGCGATCCGGTGCTGGTTGCGGGTGCGGACGGTGTGGGTAGCAAGCTACTGCTCGGGCTGAAGTGGGGACAGGTGTCCAATCTGGGCATCGACCTGGTAGCAATGAATGTCAATGACGTTTTGACAGTCGGAGCGGAACCGCTTTTCTTTCTGGACTATGTGGCCTGTCACCGTCTGGTACCGAAACAGGTTGAGACGCTTGTCACGGGGATGTCCGAGGGTTGCCGGCAGGCGGGCTGTGCACTGTTGGGTGGGGAGACGGCGGAGATGCCGGGGCTCTACGCGCCGAAACACTTCGATCTGGCGGGATTCTGCGTTGGAGTCGTCGAGCAAAGCAGGATCATCGACGGATCGGGCGTCGAACCGGGCGACGCCGTGATCGGGCTGAGCTCGAACGGCCTGCACTCGAACGGTTTCAGCTTGGTCCGACGAGCCTTGAAGGGCCTTACGAATAAAAAAAAGCTGCCGGCAGGACTCGGCGAGCCGCTTGTTGACGCGGTCATGCGGCCCACACGAATCTACGTCAAGCCGATTCTCAAGCTGCTGGCGCGGTATCGTCGCAAAAAGGTGATACGAGGAATGGCTCACATTACCGGCGGTGGGCTCGTGGGGAATTTGCCGAGGGTGCTTCCGAAAGGCTGCTGCGCGCGGCTGTCGCGTAAGAGCTGGCCTGTTCCGCCGATCTTCCGGCTGATTCGGGCACAAGGTGTGGCGGCGGAGGAGATGGAGCGGGTATTCAACATGGGGATCGGTTTTGTGTTGATCGTGCGTCCGGCGTTCGCGAAGAGTATCATGCATCAGTTGAGCAAGCAGGGCGAGCGATCGTATCGAATTGGAACGATCCGGCGCGGCCGGCAAGAAGTGGAGTGGCGATGAGGGGTTGTGAGTTTTAAGTTTCGAGTCTTGTCGTTCAAGGCAATATCTATGCTTGAAGCTAGAAACACAGTTCGTCTATCGCCGCACCCCAAGGTGTTCGGCATACTTACTCACCCCATAAGGCCGGGACGTGTAAGCATGGCGCCCAAAATAACTTTGTGCGTACAGCGAATATTCCGATGGCTTAGTAGAATAAAACTCGTTACTTGAAACTCGCAACTCAACATGGGTTTGATTGTTCAAAAATTCGGCGGCACCAGTCTGGCGAATGCGGAGAAGATCCACCGTGCAGCGCGGCGAGCGATCCGCGCTAAGCTTGAAAATCATCAGGTCGTCATGGTGGTTTCGGCAATGGACAAGGCCACCGACGAACTCACCGACCTTGCGTATCAGGTGACCGATCGACCAAGCCGCAGGGAGATGGACCAGCTCCTGGCGACCGGGGAACAGATTTCGATTGCCCTGATGGCGATGGCGATCCATCACGCCGGTCACGACGCGATCAGCCTGACGGGCGGCCAGATCGGCCTGCGGACCGATCCATCGTTCGGCCGGGCCCGGATCCGAGAGATCACCGAGCGGGGGCGGATTCTCTCGCTGCTCAAGCAGGGCAGCATCGTGATTGTGGCGGGTTTTCAGGGGGTCGACGAAGCCCTGAACATCACGACATTGGGGCGGGGTGGCTCGGATACGACGGCAGTGGCCCTGGCTGCGTCTATGAAGGCGGATGTCTGCGAAATCTATACGGATGTAGATGGAATCTACTCAGCCGATCCAAGAATCGTGCCTGAGGCGCGAAAGCTACCGTGTATTATCTATGACGAGATGCTGGAACTGGCCTCACTGGGCGCGCAGGTCATGCATTCGCGCAGCGTGGAACTGGGTAAGAATTACAACGTGATCATTCACGTGCGAAGCAGCTATACCGATGCGAAAGGGACGGACATCGTGAGGGAATCAGCCGATCTTGAACAGGTGGTCGTGCGAGGTGCGGCCCTACGGAAGAATCTGGCCCGCGTGGAGCTTATTGGCGTGCCGAACCGACCAGGCCTTGCGAGCGAGATCTTCTCTGTCGTGGGTCGGCGGGGCGTGATCGTCGACGACATTATTCAGGTCATTCACAAAGGCGGCTCGACGGCTGACATCAGTTTCACGATCGACGCGGCTGACCGAGAATCGGCCGAGGCGACCTGCGCCGAGCTATCCCATGATCTTCAGGGGATGGCAATCGAGATCAAGGAGAACCTGGCCAAAGTCTCAGTGGTGGGCGTGGGCATGAGGACGCACACCGGCGTGGCATCTCGAATGTTCGAGGCCCTGCATCAGGCGAAAGTGAATATCGAGAATATCAGCACGAGCGAGATCGTCATCAGTTGCGTGATCCAGGCGGGGGATGGCGAGCAGGCCCTGCGGGCCATTCATGGGGCCTTCGATTTGGATCAGGAATCCAACGGAGAGAGCGATTGAAAGCACGGAGTCCATGACAAAATCGGCGGATTCCATGCCGGCTTCAGCCGGGCAGTTTTCGTTTGCTACTGACTTCAGCCGGTGGTGTGCATCCCTCGCAATGACCCTCAGTCGGCTGTCGACCGGGTGGCATGCCCAAGCTTTTGGCGCGGGCATGGCGAGCCGAATCCCCCAGCCCTGTTCACGGGGCTTCCCCGCAAAGCGGGCTTCAGGCCGGCCCCTTGGGGCCGATGAAACGCACCCCCAATCCATTCAGCCCATTTCAACGGGCTTCCTGATAGGAGGTTACTGGTTGCTGGTGACTGGAATAGCTCCGAACTACACCCGCCGATTGTGTCATGGACTCAAAATCACGTGATCAACAGAGAGGGCGACGACCTATCTATGAGCCGCGACGAGATCCCGACTTCCGAGAAAAATCGGCCGGACGCAATGAATCGGGTCACGGGGGTAATACACCCATTGAACCACGACGGCAGCTTCACTTGAGTCTCTCCGGCCGTGTCCGACCACATAGGCGGTCGGCTTCGGCGAAGAGGTCGCCGTGGTTCACCCCAGGTGACTTTGCCTGGCTCAGACCAGAAATCCGCCTGCATGCGACGCTCACGCGTCCTGACAGCCTACTCCTTCCAAACGGGTCGCTCTCCTTTGCGAGGCGGCCCATTTTTTATTCACTCCAAACCATGAATCTTGATATATGTGGGTAGGGAGCCCGCTCCGGTGAGGTTCCCGCTCGCTTGCGCTCGGGGCTCGGATCAGGAGACCGTGCTTGCGTGGGCGGCGCAGCCTGCCAATAATCCGACCCATGCGCCGTTTCATGGCGAGCTAATCCAACAGGCGTCACACCCATGACGCACGAGGGGAACCGGGAGGATTCATGGCAAAAGGTGAGTCGAAATCGTATGACCCGGCCTCGGTGGAAGGACGGATTTTTCAATCCTGGCAGCAACAAGGTGCTTTCAGCCCAGAGGTGGGTAAGGACGGACCGCATTTCTGCATGGTCATCCCGCCACCCAATGTGACAGGGGCACTGCATCTCGGCCATGCCCTGAACAACACGATTCAGGACATCCTGATTCGCCGCAATCGCATGGCAGGCAAAAACACCTTGTGGATGGTCGGCACAGACCACGCGGGCATCGCTACGCAGGCGACGGTCGAAAAAACCATTCGCAAGCAGGAGGGGAAGAGCCGCGACGATCTGGGCCGCGAGGAACTGGTCCGGCGGATCTGGGAGTGGAAGGAACGGTTCGGCGGGCGGATCGTCGAGCAATTGAAGCTCATGGGCTCTTCGTGCGATTATTCCCGTGAACGATTCACGCTCGACGAGACCTGTGCCAAGGCCGTGCGGCATACGTTTTTCAAGCTGTTCCGGGATGGGCTGATCTATCGCGGCAAACGGTTGGTGAATCTGGATACACAACTCCAGACGGCCGTAGCCGATGACGAGGTTTATCACGAGACAGTCAAAGGGCATTTCTATCACTTCAAATATTCGGTCAAGGATCCGAAGCCGGACGAACCGGAGTTTGTGCATCTGGCCACAACGCGACCGGAGACGATGCTGGGCGATACGGCGGTGGCGGTGCACCCGGACCCGGTGGCGGCGCTCGATAAGGCGGAGGCCGACCTGCGGGCGAAGCTGGCGTCGGCATCGGAAAAGGAACAAGCCGAGGTTCAGACGTCGCTGGACGATGTGGCCGAACGGCGGAAGTCACTGCTGCCGACGCTGCTGAAGTTGCGGGATATAGCCAGGGACGGTCGCAAAGTGATCCTACCGCTGGTGAACCGGGAGATTCCGCTGATCTGCGACGAGTGGGCCAAGCCGGAACTGGGCAGCGGTTGCGTGAAGATCACTCCGGCGCACGATCCGAACGACTACGAGGTCGGCCTGCGCCACGATCTGCCGATGGTGAACGTGCTGACGAAGGACGGGCACGTGGCGGAGATCGTGGAGCCGGACGGGCGGGTGAATGAAAACTCGTCGCGGTATGCGGGACTGAAGTTCGCGACAGCGGGGCGGAAACAGGTCGTCGAGGACATGGAGGCGGGCGGCTTCGTCGAGCGGATCGAGGATCGGCAGATCGAGATCGGCCACAGCGACCGGAGCCAGGCGTTGATCGAGCCCTATCTGAGTGATCAGTGGTTCGTGAAGATGGGCGATCTGGAGCCGGAGCACGCGGCAAAGGTGGAAGGACTGCGGCATCATGCGGCGGGATTGGCGCAGATGGCGATCGACGCCGTGAAACGCGGCGACGTGCGATTCCATCCATCGCGGTACGAGAAGACGTATGTCGATTGGCTGAGCGAGAAGCGGGATTGGTGTATTAGTCGTCAGCTCTGGTGGGGACATCGGATACCGGTTTGGACTAAACGTGGACTCGTTCACTTCAAACGTCTTGATCGATCGAAACCTGTCGAAGCCGGTGATATCCAAATAAGAGGAGGAACGGAGTGGGATAAACGAGGATGTTCATGTCGGATTGAGCATGGATCTTCGATTGAGGAATCAGGCACTTGTGAAGCAACGGAATATGTTTGTGTACCACCCTGTGAGGATGAACCCAAGATTATCGCCGAACTCGAAGCCGACGGATTTGTACAAGATCCAGATGTGCTCGACACCTGGTTCAGTTCCGCCCTCTGGCCGCATTCGACGCTGGGTTGGCCCGATGCCGAGGCACCTATCAGAACCGCGACCGTGAGGGAGCGGTCGGCGCTCGACGCTGGAAATACTGGATGCACTGATAGTGGTGAACACCCACCGCTCCCTTACGGTCACAGCTCTGATTCATTGAACGGTTCTGATCAGGCATCCCTGCTCGAAACCTTCTATCCCACTGATGTGCTCTCCACCGCGCGGGAGATCATCACATTGTGGGTGGCGCGAATGGTGATGACAGGTCTGTATAACGTCGGAAAGATCCCGTTTACGGATGTCGTCATTCACCCGGTGATCCAGGACGGACAGGGCCGGAAGATGAGCAAGTCGCTGGGCAATGGCGTCGACCCGGTGGACATCATCGACAAATATGGGGCGGACGCCCTCCGGTTCACGCTGGCCGATCTGGCTACGGAGACCCAGGACATCCGCATGCCCGTGACGCGGGAGAAGTTGCCCGACGGCCGGGAGATCAACATCAGCCCGAAGTTCGAGAAGGGGCGGAACTTCTGCAACAAACTCTGGCAGGCGGCGACAGGCTTCGTGATTCCGAATCTGGAGGGGCACGCACCGACGAAACTGGACGTGGCGGCGCTGGGACTGGAAGACCGCTGGATCCTCTCGCGGCTGGCAGCCTGTGTGGCGAATGTGGATGAGGCCCTGGCCCGCTATCGGTTCAGTGAGGCGATCAACGCGCTCTATCACTTCATGTGGGACGATTATTGCAGCGACTACATAGAGATGAGTAAGTCGCGACTGGACGGCGCGGATCGCGGCGCAGCGCAGCAGGTGTTGGTGTATGTGATGGATCAACTGCTTCGGATGCTGCACCCGTTCGTACCCTACGTGACGGAGGCCGCCTGGTCGGAACTCAACGCCACGGTGCCGATGCGGGGGATCGGCATACTGAGTGCGGGCGAACCGGCGCTCATTTCGGCTGCGTGGGTGACGGCGGAGGCGTCGTGGCGTGACGAGACGGTCGAATCACAAATGGGCAGCCTTCAAGCGATCATTCAGGTCGCCCGGGAAAGCCGATCCTTTGTCAACGATTATCGTGGCCGTGCAAAGCAACCGACAATACGAACGCTGCCGCGAGTGGTAGTTGTTGCGGATTCGGTGACGGTTGATCTGGTCGACCGGCACGGCGCGTTCGTTAAAAAACTATCCGGGTGCGATTCACTGGAAGCGAGCATATCGGGGACGAAACCGCGTGGTGCGCGGAGTTATGTCGCCGGATCGTTGCAGGTCTATGTCCCGGTGGCGGACCTGATCGACGTTGAACAGGTCCGCGCGGCGGAGGAGAAAAAGTTAGAGGAAACGCGCGCGGCGTTCGCGCGAGCGAAGAAACAACTTTCGAATGAAAACTTCGTGAAGCGCGCGGATCCGGCGGTCGTCGAGCAGGCCAGGCAGCGGGCAGCGGATCTGTCAAAGAAGATTGAGACGATCGAACTGCACCTCGCGGAATGGAGCTAATCGCTGTTCTTGCAACGAGTTCGGCGCGTGCTTGATAATGGGGGACGCTGCGATTAGGCTCTGATTCGCACGCGATAGGGAGAACCGTGACGATGGATGTGCCGGTAGACCTTGCCCGCATCGTGATCCAGGATACGAGCGAGCAACAAATCATCTTCCTGCGAGAGCACGACGGCGAAAGAGAATTTCCCATCGTCATCGGCGATTCGGAGGCCTGCGCAATCGATCGCCGGCTGAAGGGGATTAAACGCGAGCGTCCGATGACGCACGATCTTCTGGCGGATGTGATCGAGATGTTGCATGGCGAATTTGAAAAAATCGTCATACACGACTTGAAGAACCACACGTTCTACGCCAGACTTGTCATCCGGGCCCAGGGTGAAGTGGTGGAGGTCGACTCGCGTCCGTCGGATGCGATCGCCTTGGGGGTGGCGAGTGATACGCCGATATTCGTAAGCGACCATGTTCTTCGCGAGGTATGCAGTCAGCCCTAGTGCGACTGAGTGTGCCTCGGATTAACCGATACGAAAGCAGACAAACGCGATGACTCATTTGGGCGATTCCCGCGATTCCGTTTCCTGTTTTATTCGACATGTCGAGAACGCCCTGAAAAAATATCCCTCCGCGGGTGGATCCGTTGGGATGGCACGGACCCCGGGCGTTGTGGATGTGATGGGGGGGATTGGCGAGGACAGCGGTGGCCTGGTTCTGACGGCGACAACGGCCCTTGCCTTTCATGTAGCGGCGTGGTCGACGAACGATCAGACGATACACGTCCGTTTCATTTCGATCGGGCAAGAGAAGGCAATCAACGACTTTTGTGTCTCGATCGGTGACGTGGTTCCGGGGGAGGGTGTCTCCGAAAAGCTGATCCGGCAGTGCCGCAGCGAAGATTCCGAATGGGCCGTACCGAGCCTCCTGACGTTACATGAATTCATGGAGAAGGAGAATTTACCCAAACCCGACAAGGGATTGTTTCTCCTTGTGGCGACCGATTTTCCGGATGATGCCGACTTGGGACAACAGGAAGTTCACGCGGCCGCCACGATCGACGCGCTGTGTCGGCTTTTTTCTGTCCAAGTCAGCCACCTGGATCAGAGCCGAATCTGTGCCACCGCCATCAACCGGATCACCGGTTTGTACCAACTTCGCAAGAGCATGACCGCTCTCTGCGGCCCGCCCGAGGGGGCGCTGCTCCAACTGCGGTTTCATCCGAACCTGCTTTGCGATCGGCTGGAGATGCCCACAGATATCATTGTGAAGGCCGTCTCCACGCGGCTGGGTCGGCCCACGACGATGAAACGACTGATCGAAACGCGGACCTGTTCGGAGATGGGTCATCGCATGATCCTGGATCTTCAACGTGAGGATGGGGCATCGATTGATCCAACGACGACCAGGCTTTCGTCCATCACACCGGCGGAATATGTGGAGCGTTATCGCGATCGCATGCCGTCAAAGATCGCGCGTCAGGCCTTCGTTGATAGGTTTGGTATGTTGCGGGGTCTCGACGACGGAAATGCGAATCCGAAGGGGATCTACAAGATCCGCTCCCGCGCCGAACATCACATCTACGAAAATCGTCGCGTCCACGAATTTGCAACACACCTGGTGCGCAGTCGGCGAAATAAATCGATTGAGCCGCTGGTAGCAGCGGGCGAGTTGATGTACGCATCACACTGGAGCCATAGCCAACGGTGTGGCATCGGAGGCGTGGAAACAGATCGCATCGTCAACCTGATTCGAGGCCACGGACCCGAGGCTGGTCTGTACGGCGCCAAGGTCACGGCCGGTGGCGCCGGGGGTGAGTTGGTGGTGCTGATGCGGAATGATGACCAGGCCCGCGCGGCCTTGGCGGAGGCAGTGGCGGAGGCGGAAACGGCGTCCGGCCAGCCGGTGCATGTCTTCGAGGGTTCGCTGCCGGGCGCGGAGGCGTTCGAGGCACCGGCCCTGAAGGGCCTGGTGGATTCGGCAAGCGCCGTCTGATTGCATAGGGGCGGAGCGCAAGCTTCAGTGGCCGGCCGCCAGTCACTATCCGCTGGATCACCATTCATGATTTCTGGGCGTGGAAGAGCCGCGGGCTTGTAGCCCGCGCGGGGCTGATCGTCCACCAGGGCACCCCAGGAACACAAACAGTGATTTCGTCATGAACAGGGAACACGGGTTTCGTGCTTCAGTAGGACGACGTGCGATCCACAGCGCCTTACAATGCGCCGATCATGAATACGGCCCAGTCAGTGCATTATGCCGCGGGTGCGCCCCACATGGGTATGCCGTTGACGGAACTCCTGCGGCGCGGACTCAGTGATGCGTGGGGCCCGACCGGGGTGCCCGATCTTCCTATTTATGATATCTGTCAAGACTCCAGAAAGGCATCGGCTGGTTCGTTGTTTGTGGCGATTCGGGGGGCAAACGCCCGAGGCGACGCATTCGCGGTGGACGCGGCTCGGCGCGGGGCTGTAGTGGTGCTGTCGGATCGGGACTGCGAGACACCTCCGGGGGTGGTTCGGGTGAAGGTGCCCGACGCGCGGATCGCCATCTCGCGTCTGGCTTCCGTGTTTTATGGTCTGGATGCAGTGCAGACCGCCGGTGAACTGGAGGCGATCGGAATCACCGGCACCAACGGAAAGAGTACCGTCGCCTATATGGTGCGATCGATTCTCCAGTCCGTCGGGCGGCCAACAGCACTTCTGGGTACGATCGAATATGATCTTCTATCGCGGCGGCTGCCGGCAGATCTGACGACGCCTGATCCCGTCACGTTGATTCAACACCTGATGGAGGCGCACGGGGCGGGCGCGCGGGTCGTGGTCTTGGAGGTTTCCTCGCACAGTCTCGATCAGCACCGAACCACCGGTCTGCAATTCTCGACAGCAGTCTTCACGAATCTGACACAGGATCATCTTGACTATCATGGCGGATTTGAGTCGTATCTCCGGGCCAAGCGACGCCTGTTCGATGGGCTTTCGTCCGATGCCGTGGCGATCGTCAACGCGGACGACATAACGAGCGACCCTATTCTGGAACACTGCGCGGCTCGCTCGACGCGCTTCGGTATCGAGAACCGCGCGGATGTTCATGCGACGATTCTTGCGGAGACCAGCACCGGCTGCCGGTTTCGCATTGAATATCGGGGCGACTCAGCGACGATCGATTCGGCGCTTGTAGGCCGGCACAACGTCTCGAACGCGTTGGCGGCGACAGCGGTCGGGTTGGCTGCCGGAATCGATCTGCGGGACATCGGACGCGGGTTGATGAGCCTCTCGTTCGTGCCAGGCCGATTGCAGCGTATAGAGACGCACGGCCGAGGATATGGCGTATTCGTCGACTATGCCCATACGGATGACGCGCTGCGAAACGTCCTCCGCGCGCTGAGGCCAATCACACGAGGTCGACTCTGGTGTGTATTCGGGTGTGGCGGCGATCGGGATCGAACCAAGCGTCCGCTGATGGCCCGCGCGGTGGCCGAGGGAGCTGATGGTTTTGTGATCACCAGCGATAATCCTCGGACGGAAGATCCGATGAGCATCATCGAGGACATCCATCTCGGTTTAGGCACTGAAGCGCAGCGGCGCGGTATCATCGAACCCGATCGGGGGCGGGCCATCACCGGCGCGATTGAACGATTGTCCGAAGACGATACGCTGCTCATTGCCGGCAAGGGGCACGAGGATTATCAGATTCTCGGCTCCGAGCGGGTGCGTTTTGATGATGTGGAAGTGGCGATAGCGGCGATTCGGCGGAGGTAGCATGCGGGCCCTGACATTACATGAAACAGCCGCCGCCATGGGCGGTCGGGTTTTCGGACCCATCGAGATTCCTAGTGTAATGAGTGTCTGTATCGATTCCCGCTCACCGATTTCGGGCGCCCTGTTTTTCGCCATCCGGGGCGAACGGTTTGATGGCCACGATTACGTCGAGCACGCGCTTGAGAATTGGGCCGCCGCGGCGGTGGTCAACGACATACACCGCGTGCATAAACGATTTCACACGTGCGGACGGCTGATCGAGGTCGATGATTGCACTCGGGCTTTGGGAAAACTCGCGGCTTGGTATCGCCGTCAATTTGCGGCCCAGGTGATCGCGGTGTTGGGCAGCAATGGAAAAACCACAACCAAGGACTTGATCGCAACGGTTTTGAAATCAAAAAAGCGGGGGCAAGCCGCGCAAGCCAGCTTCAATAACGCCATCGGCGTTCCGCTCACACTGCTTGCCGTCGAGCCTTCAGACGCGTTCGTGGTCGTCGAGATCGGGGGAAACCAGATCGGCGAAATCGGCGCCCTGTCACGGATCGCCCAGCCAGACATGGTCGTCGTGACTTCGATCGCGGAGGAGCATCTGGCCGGATTTGGAGACTTGGCCGGCGTCGCCAGGGAGGAGTTTTCGTTCCTGTCCTCGATGCGAGGTCCGCCGTTTATCGTCATGAACCAACAGGTGATTCAATTCGCCCCCAAGCCGTTGCGTATCCAGGACCATGCTGGATCGCCTGTCTCGTCGCGCCAAGACATGACGCGGTTGACCTATGGATTCGACGCGTGTGCCGATCTTCGCGCCGAAGACGTTGAACAGACATCGACCGGCCAACGATTTCGCGTCAACGGGCGATTCGATTATCACCTCCCACTCATGGGCAGGCACAACCTCCTAAACGCCCTCGCAGCCATCGCCATCGGCACCCGATTTCGGCTGAGCCATACCGATATTGCCAAGGCCCTGGGTGGCGCAAAGTCGCCTCCCATGCGGATGCAAGTCATGAAACAGGGCTCGATCACCCTCATCAACGATGCCTACAATGCCAACCCCGGCAGCATGAAGGCTGCTTTTCAGGCACTCGACGACACGCGACCGCTCGGCCGAAGGGTACTGATCCTCGGAGACATGAAAGAACTTGGCCAACAGGTGACGCGCTGCCATCAACAGGTCGGTCGTGACGCCGGGGCCTCCACCGCCCAAGTCATCGTGGCCGTGGGAACCCACGCCCGCGTCGTCGCCGATGGGGCCATCGCCACTGCCGGAACCACAAAACGCATTTATTCCTATCCGACGATTGAAGCCCTGACGGGAAGACTGCCGAGACTTCTTGAAGCGGGGGACCAGGTGCTCCTGAAGGCGTCACGCGGTTTTCGGCTCGAACAGATCATTCCCACAATCGAGCAATGTGGGCGGAGAGACGATTGACGATTAACGATTTCGGATTGACGATCGGGGATCGGAACCAAGTACGCAGACATGCTTCCAGTTTCCGGTTTTCCCAATGATCTATCACCTGTTGAACTACTGGATTGAGGGTCACTACGCCTATGAGAACCCACTGTTTCGGGGAACCGTGGCCATTCTCGTCGGGTTCATGGTGGTCTGGGCGCTGGGGCCGGTCGTGATTCGCTGGCTCATCCGCATGAAATGCGGGGATATCCCTGATTTCGATCACAAAGAACTCAACGAGCTGACACGCCACAAGGCCGACATCCCGACGATGGGCGGTCTGTTGATATTGTTCGGCATAGCCTCTGCTGTGCTGCTGCTGGCCAACCTGACGGTGTTTTACATACATCTGGCGGGCTTTTGCATGGTCTGGCTGGGCATGCTGGGGTTCTGGGATGACTGGTTCAAGTTGCTCGGCAAGGGGAAGGATAATGGCCGGGACGGGCTCAAGTTCTATCAGAAACTTTTGTTTCAGATCGGCCTCGGCGTGTTGCTGGGGTTTTTCATCTATTATCGCGGCCAAAAGGCGTTTCAGGGCCAGGAGATCGAATACTTTCGCATCTTCAGCCTGCCCTTTGTGAAGGGTGACCTCGGCAACCCAATTCTACTATCAGTGCCGGTCTTCATCATCGTGACGATGCTCGTGGTCGCCTTCACATCGAACGCCGTCAATCTGACCGACGGGATGGATGGGCTGGCCAGTGGCTGCGTCGCCATGTGCTGTCTGGTCTTTATGCTATTGACCTACGCGGTGGGGGATGAGCGGGTTGCCCGATACCTGCAGTACACACACATCCCCGAGGCGGGCGAATTGGCGGTCCTCTGCGGCGGCATGCTGGGGGCTTCACTGGGATTTCTCTGGTACAACACGGCTCCGGCACAGGTCTTCATGGGAGACACCGGCTCCTTGCCATTGGGTGGGCTGATCGGCTTCGTGGCCATCGTGATTCGACAGGAACTGATGCTGTTCATCGTTGGAGGTGTTTTTGTGATCGAGGCGGCCTCAGTCATGCTTCAGGTTGGTTATTTCAAGGCCACCAAGGGGAAGCGGTTGTTTCTAATCGCTCCGATTCACCATCATTTCCACCTCAAGGGCTGGGAGGAGGCGCAGGTTGTGGTGCGATTCTGGCTGCTCTCCGCCCTGTTCGCCGCCATCGCACTGGCAACGGCGAAACTCCGATAGACCACTTCGCCGATGGAAGTATGTGGCTATACGCAATTCTGAAGTTCGTGGGGATTCGTACGGCCGCACGGACTGAAGCCTGTGGCCCATCCTTGTCGCCTAATCGCACTGGGTTATTTTTAGAGAATAGCAATGATTCTCCAACCGGATAGCCGCCAGACCGCCTGTAGCGCCACGATCACGATC
>CAYXGR010000030.1:0-2824 GCA_964464525.1 uncultured Planctomycetaceae bacterium | reverse complement strand
AATGATTCTCCAACCGGATAGCCGCCAGACCGCCTGTAGCGCCACGATCACGATCACGTCGGCCGCACTCCTCGGTCTCGGCGTAGTGATGGTTTTCTCCGCGGGAGCCAGCCTTGTCGCGCCGTCGATCACCCAGGATCAACTCAAAAACCCGTCCATCCGACAGGCGATGTTCAGCGGCGTGGCCCTTATCGCACTGCTGATGGTGAGTCTCTGTCCCTTTCAATCGTGGCGCATTCGATCCCATCGTCTGGTTCAGCCGGCGATCTTCCTGATGATTATCACTGTGGGATTGCTGGCCGCCGTGTGTGTCCCTGGTATCGGACAGGAACATCACGGCGCCCAGCGCTGGCTGTCGCTCGGACCCGCCTCGCTGGGGGTGGGCTTTCAGCCGTCCGAGGTGGCCAAGCTGTCGATCGTCCTTTTTTTGGCGGCGGTGTGTGCCCATCAGGGGCAGCGAATTCGCCGATTCTGGACCGGTCTTCTTCCGATCATCGGGGTGCTCGGGCTCACGGTTGCTCTGGTAGGAATCGAGGACTTTGGGACGGCGGCCCTGCTCGCTGGGGTTGGAGGCTGTATTCTGCTGGGTGCGGGGGCGAAAATATGGCACCTGCTGTTGACAAGCCTGCCCGCCATTGCGGGATCGGTCTATCTGATCGCGCTCAAACCATATCGGCTTCAGCGTCTGACATCATTTCTGAATCCGGAGGCTGATCCGCAGGGAGGGGGATATCATCAGATTCAATCCCTGGTGACGATCGCATCCGGGGGCTGGTGGGGGCAGGGCCTTGGGGGGGGAATCCAGAAATACGGCTATCTGCCGGAAGGACGGACGGATTTTATTTTCGCCGTGCTCTGTGAGGAATTGGGGATCATCGGTGGGATCGCGGTAATCGCCCTGTTTGGGATCCTGATGTGGCAGGGCCGACGGGCTATGCTCAATGCACCCAACGAGTTCGGCCGTTTGATCGCCCTGGGGGCCACAATGATGCTTGGGATCCAGGCAGCGATGAACGTGGCGGTCGTGACGGTCTCGGTTCCGACGAAGGGAATCGGGCTTCCGTTGGTTTCTGCGGGGGGGACAGGCGTGATCCTGTTCAGTATCATGGTGGGCTTGTTGGCGAATGTGGCGAGATCGCATTCTCTACCCGCTCAGAGTCGTGCCGATCTTGTTCGGGAAGAGGAAATTCGGATGAGCGCGGAGGAAGGGATTGGCTACCATCCGTCGTAAATCCGCACTCATTCTTGTGTTTCCATTTCTCTCAGAAAGACGCTGGGTCGAATTCTCGAATGTGTCCGCATTGTCCGGTCATTCAAGGAAAATAACAGCTATAACTTATTTATTTTCAAGAAGATATATCAATGTCCGCATGGATTTCGGGGCATTTGTTTGGGTGTATTTTATCGGTCCTTTTTTGGGGGTAAATCGCGCGATGCGGGCTGCGGAGTGGTGGGGCTTCCGTCGTTTATGTGATGATCCGGACGCACGAGGGAAACCGTTCATCCACATGGAGCCTCAATGGCCGACGACACATCCTGGCTTGTGATCGCCGGCGGGGGAACCGGGGGGCACCTCTATCCCGGTCTGGCCGTCGCGGAATCTCTCCAGACGATGCAGCCTGATTTCAAGGTCATCGTCTTCGGGACGCCTCGCCCCATCGACAAGAAGCTGACCGATGCTCGCGGCTACGGGCTCGTCGCGCAAGAAGTGCGCCCGTTTCCGAAGAAGCCACTTGAATACTTTGGATTTTACAGGGCCTGGGCGCGTTCCGTGCGACAGGCCAAGGCGTTGTTTCGGGAACGTCGTCCGGCCGTGGTGCTGGGGCTGGGTGGTTATGCGGCCGGTCCGCCGATCATAGCCGCGTCGAAACTGGGCATTCCCACGGCCCTGTTCAACCCCGATGCGATCCCCGGCGTGGCCAACCGAAAGCTGGCGAAACATGCCGATCGCATATTCGTGCAATGGCACGAGACGGCCGAACACTTCGATCATTCTCCCAAGGTACACGGGACCGGATGCCCGATCCGTTCGGATTTCTCCCGGGTGGACCGCGAGACGGCCATCCAACGATTGAAACTGGATCCTCAGAAAAAAACGCTTCTGATCACCGGGGCCTCGCAGGGCGCCCATACGATCAACATGGCGGCGGTCGAGCTGATCGACTTCTGGCAGGAACATGGCGATTGGCAGCTCATACACATCACGGGGCCGGGAGATCTGAAAATGTGCCGGACCCGCTATGCCGAGGCCGATCTGCCGGTTTTGACACTGGCATTCACGGAACATATGCCCTTGTGCATGGCGGCGGCGGACCTGATTATCTCCCGCGCGGGTGCATCGACGCTGGCCGAGATCGCGGCAATGGGTCGGGCCTCGATCCTGATGCCCTATCCGTTCGATCGGAAGAAGCATCAACTGGCCAATGCCCGGATCTTGGTGGATGCCAATGCGGCGGCCCTGGTCGAGGACATGATTCATACAAAGAAAAACGCCAAGGATCTTCGCAAGGAGTTGATGAGCCTGATGCAGGCCGAGCACCGCCGCGTCGCGATGGCACAAACGGCGGGAGCGATGGGACGGCACGACGCAGCCCTTGTCATTGCGGAGCAGTTGTTGGCGCTGGCGCGGGGGGAGGAGGATTGAGGATTGCTGATTGTTGCTGGAAAACCTATCTGGCCCACACATCAATCCACAATCATCGATCCACAATCGTAAACCCTCTCCTGAGCAAGCTTTGTGATCCTCATGAAACTTGTGAAGGCCTCCCGACACGCTCGGCGTGATCGACTGGGCGCCGTCTGTCAGGGCGTGCTCCGGGTCGGG
>CAYXGR010000029.1:2185-16450 GCA_964464525.1 uncultured Planctomycetaceae bacterium | reverse complement strand
GACTACGAGGCGCGCGTGGTTCGTCGGGACGAGCTTTCAGCGGCCGCGGAATTGAAGCTGAAAATTGCCAACAGTCTGGATCGGAAAATGCCCGTGCTGGCCGCCAATATCATCCGGCCCGAGGACTGGGGGATCATCACCGGCTATCGGCCCGGTGACAAATGGTTGTGTCGATCGTACCACGGCCATGCGCAGAGTTCCGATCGGGATGCGACCGACTGGCCGACGGCTGTGGTTTTTCTGAATCGTCGGCTACCCAGACCTCCGCGTCGTCAGGCGCATGTCAAGTCTTTGCGGCGTGCCGTGGACTTGTATGAGCAGCGGAGGTCGGGTTCGTATGCACTGGGCGCCAAGGCGTTTGATTTCTGGTGTCAAAATCTGCGAGGAATCAACGACCGGGGCTACATTCATGCCAATATCTGGACCTACATCGGTCTGATGGATGCTCGGGGCGCGGCGGTTCGGTACCTGAAGGAGATTGCCGGCGAGTTCGGAACGCGCTCGCGATATCTTCTTCAGGCGGCCGACTACTACGATCGGGAGGTTCGCCTTCTGCGAGAGGGGTATCGGGACATTCCCTACGAAAAATCGTTTCCGAAGTCCATGCCCCCGCCGGAACTGCGCGAGCGACAGATCAAGCTATTGAAAAAGGCCAAGGCGCTGGAGGCCAAGGCGATCGCGGCGATTCAAAAAGCGATCTGATCTTACAAACCCGTTTGGTCCGCATAGCAGCCCCTACGAAGTGACTTCTTTACCCTACGGAATCGCTTCGAGCAGTTCGAAGGCGACGAGTTGATTCGTGCTCAATTCGTCGCCGTCGTCGACGATACCAAGCAGGGATTGATTTCCGCTGGAGAGAAGCGGCCCGAGGGCGAGCCCTTCGAGATTGCCCGTGCTGCCGATCCAGAGGAGGTGCTTGTCGACGGGTGTGAAGGTTTCGCCGATGAGTCCGTTGACGAAACCGCTCACATCAGTTGCGTTCGTGAGGTCTAGTTCGTAGATTCGGTTTTGAAAGAAGTTTGGGACACTGAAGGCGATCGATCGTTCCAACGTGAGCATCCTGCCATCTGGCAGAACGACCAGTTCTACCAGGCCGCTTCGGCTGCCGTTGATGTTGCCGCCGTGGATTGGTGCGGTGTTATAGACATACTGTTCGCCGGGGGTTCCGGTCTCATGGGTGAGCGCATAACGCAGAATGCGGACGGTCGATCCGGTTTGCACTGTGGATACGGAACCGTCCAGCGGCAGGGCTTCTTCGTTGGCCGTCCAGAGGTCCGTTCCGTCGGGATGTCGGGAGAGCGATTCGAAACCCAGGTTGTGGCGCCGGTTGAGAAAAATTGACGGCGTTTCAAGTGTTTGCAACAGCACGCCGTCCGAGAGGGCGAATTCGCGGACGGCGGGTGTATCTTCTTCGGCGAGGAAGACGCTGTTGCGCTGGTCGGTTGTGTAGGTGATACCTTCATAATCATGGGATTCGGCGAGTGTGAGACCGCCGGAGATCGTCGCTCTTTGGATCGTTCCGTTTGAGCTTAGGTCGATGTCGAGGAAGACAATCTTGTTGGAGTTGTCCATGACGGCCACGTAGCGGGAATCGCCGATCCATGCCAGCCCGCTGAGGCCGGTGACGGTGAATGTCTGCTCGTTCTGGTCGGTCGCCATGTTGCCCAGCGGCAGGGTGCCTCGGAAATTGACACTGAGCGTCTGCACGGCGGCGCATTGGCCGGAGATGAGCAGAATCGCCGTCGTGATGAAGGCCGAGAGACGATTACGGCGGGTGGTTATTCGTGAGGAGTGATTCATACGTTTGTATACTCGGATCGAGGTGCGTTGGATATTTGCATGGGAACCCCATTCCATCCGTCACCCTTACCGCTCCTCACGGGCGCGGCCCTGTTCATAGGCACGGCTCTAATAAAGTGCATCCTCAACCCGTGTCTCAGGTTCGGAACCTGCGACACGCACCGGTTGGAAACCGGTGCCACAGGAGTTATGGGATGCGATCTTATTGGGATGCGTTGGCTCGGATGGTCTTGTCCTGGTCGCCCGATTTTTCGGCTTCGATTTTCTTGAGACGCTCGGCGAGTCGTTTGTTTTCCTTTTGAAGATCGGCGAGTTGGTCTCTCAGATCGTCGAGCTGTATCTCCGGAGATTCCGACTCGCGTATCTTTTTTCCGGCGCGTTTGGCGGAGCGTTCGATGCGACCACCGCCATTTTCGGCCAATCGATCGATCTCGGGCAGGAGCGGCAGCGCTTGTTTGCCGAGATCGGCCAGCGCCGAGAGTACCGCTCTTTGCACTCGAGGCGATTTGACGGCCAGATAACCCTCCAGGATTTCCATGCCCTGTCCCGCGAACTGTTCGCCCTGATCTTCGTCCGCCATCGCCTTGCCCATCGCCCCGATCGCGGCGGTGCGGCAGGTGACGGGCTTGCCCGGTTTGGACCATTCGATGAGCCGGGAAAACCGATCCACGTCGCAATGTTCCCCGATCGCGCGCAAGGCCGCGGCTCGGATCTTCTCGTTTTGAGAATCCCGATCGAGGAGTGATTCCAGCAAGTCGAGCGGTGGGGCGGCGCAGACCTTTGCATAAGCCCGAATGGCGTTGGTCTCGACGGTGTAGCTCGCGTCGCCCTCCTTGACGATGTTCAGCAGGGCGGATTCCACGTCGGGTTCTTCCGTATATTTTTCCAGGGCCGCGACGACGGCCGCCCGGGCCTTGGGATGCTTCGTCTTGACTGCCGCGAGCAGGGCATCCCGGGCGATGTCGTCCTTCGCCTTGCCCAGCGCCTTGGCGATGGCTGCCTGGACGGCCCAGAAGGCGTCTTTACGCAATCGTGTGCCGAGCAATTTGAGATCGGCGTCGGCGCCCTTCCCGGCGAGGTGCTTGGCCGCCTCGATACGGGCGACGGGATTGGCGTCGGACGTTAATTGGGCGGTCCAGAGGTCGTGCGGCTTTTTTTGTTTCAATTCCATGAGCACGGCCTGATCGGGATCAACCCGGAACAGCTTTGGCCGCCGACTCAATGGGATGTAAAGCGATGTCTGTTTATCGGTGATGTCCAGCGTGACGATTCTGGGCTCGGCATTTCCATCGTAATGAAACTCGAGCTTGAGCGGAAAGTAGAAGGCGTCGGCCTCCTGGGTCTGCTCAACGCTGATCCGCGCCAGCATGTCCTCGGCGAGCCATTTATAACGCACCGTCACCTTCGGATGGCCCGGACGCTCGGTCCAGTCATGAAAGAATCGCTCGAAGGCTCGACCGCTGACATCCTCGATGGCCTTCCGCAGGTCCACGGTCTCGACGGGCGTATGCATGTGGCGTGTGCAGTAGGTGTTGATGGCCTTCCAGAACAGGCTGTCGCCGAGGCGGCGGCGGATCATGTGCAGGACCCAGGCCCCCTTGGGATAGGCGCGGGAGTCGAACTGTTCGCCGGGATGGCCGTATTCGCGATAGACGATGGGCTTGGTTTTGCCGCCGGAGATGGCGCCGGCCGCCTTGCGGCTCATGTTGTAGGCGAATTCTTCGGAACCGAGATTCTCCTCGGCCCAGAGGGCCTCGAAGTAGGAGGCAAAGCCCTCGTTGAGCCAGATGTGGGCCCATTCCTTGCAGGTGAGCAGATCGCCCCACCATTGATGGGCCATCTCGTGGGAGACGAGACCGTCGCTGCTGGTGTCGAGATGGGCGCGATCGTCGTGGAGGGTGCGCTCGCCGAGGGTGGTGGAACTGGTGTTTTCCATGCCGCCGCCGAACTGGTAGCAACAGACCTGGGTATATTTATCCCAGGGATATTCGACACCGATCCTGTCGCTGAAGAAGTCGAGCATCCGTAGGGTATTTTCGAAGGAATTTTTCATTTGGTCTTCGAATTTCTTGCGGACGTAATAGGTGACCGGCTTGCCGCGCCAGGTGTCGGTCTTAGAGACGAAGTCGCCGACGACCAATGTCATCAGGTAGGAGACATGCGGTTTGTCCTGGAGCCAGTGATAGGTGCGGGTGTTGTCGTTGTTCTCCTCGACGCCGAGCAGTCTACCATTGCTGATGGCGATGTATGGTCGGTCAACGGTGCAGACGATCTCGGTCGTCTGCATCTCGTTGGGATGATCGAAACAGGGCACCCAGTAGCGGTTGGTGATCGATTGTCCCTGCGACCACATGACATAGGGAATCGTGTCGTCTTCGTCCGTCGGCCCGAAGAAGTTCAACCCTCGAGAGGGATCAGAGAGATGGTACTCGATTTCGACTGATGCCTTTTCACCCGTCGCGAGAGGGCGGGGCAGATCCAGCGTCAGGTGTTCGCCATCATTTTCGACTTCGCAGGCGACGAAGGCGGCATCGGCGAGTTGGATACGCACCTTCTCCACGTCAAAATCAACCGCGTCGAACCGTAACGAATCCAATCGGCGCAGGGCGACGCCGTCCACTCGGGCGATGCTGTCAACGGTTTTGTCTTCGACACTGACACGCATCACAAGCTTGATATGGGTGATGTCGAACGGCCGGCCGCGTGTGAAATGGGCCGGTCCGGCGGCGCGGGTCGGATGGAACGCTCCGGCGACGAAAACCACGAATGCAAGGCAGACTCCATAAACGATTCGGCGATTCATACCATTCCTTTCTTTGAGGGTCGAGGATCATGCACCCGTGAAGGGGCCCGGGTGGAGTATATACGAACAAGCGTCGAATCGGGGTGATCTATTCCCGAAATGCTCGGTTTTCGTCGGTTGGATGGGTCATTCGGGCTGGAGGCCCAACTCTTCGGCGATGCCCTGGAGGGCGGCAATGCAGTGGGCGATGTGTTCGTCAAGGCTCAGGTCGAGAAGCTCGGCCCCCCTGGTGATGTCCTCCCGTTTGACGGCGGCGGCAAAGGCGGGGGTTTTCAGTTTCTTCTTGACCGACTTCGGCGTCATGCCGCCGAGCCGGGTCGGGCGAACCAATGCGACGGCGTGGATGAATCCGCAGAGTTCATCGACCGCGAAGAGGGCCTTGCGCAGGGGGCGGTCCAGCGGATATTCGTCCTGGTTCCAATCGGCGTGGGAGAGGATTGCGGCGATGAGTTCCTCATCGAGACCGCGCTCGCGGAGGATCTTGGCGCCCTCGCGGGTGTGGTCCGGCGGCTGGGGCCAGCGCTCGTAGTCGAAGTCGTGAAGTAGACCGACAAGCCCCCATTGTTCGACATCGCCGCCGAGCAGACCGGCATAGTGCCGCATCGCCGCCTCGACGGTGAGCATATGTCGGCGCAGGGCCACGGACTCGACGAATTCGCAAAGCAGGTTCCAGGCTTGATCGCGGGTCATGATTGAATCGAACCTCTCGCTATTCAATGCAATCCTGCACTCTATGCGGATTGGCAGGGTTCGTCCAGCAGGCACTCCGCAATCTGCACCGCGTTCAGCGCCGCCCCCTTGCGGAGCTGATCACCGCAGACGAATAGCTCAATGCCGCGGCCGTCGGGTTGGCTCAGGTCCCGGCGGATTCGGCCGACGAAGCAATCATCCTCCCCGGTTGCATCGAGCGGCGTGGGAAAGCGATTATTCAGACGGTCGTCAGTCAAGGATACACCCGGCGCGTCCGTCAGAATGTCGCGAACCTCCTCGACGGTGATCGGATCGCGAAACGTCAGGTTGATCGACTCGCTGTGGGCGCGAAGGATGGGCACGCGAATGCAGGTGGCGGTGATGGCCAATTCGGCCGCGTCGAAAATCTTTCGCGTCTCATTGACCATTTTCATTTCCTCAGTGTTGTATCCATGCTCGTTGATGGGGGTGTTGTGGCTGAACAGGTTGAACGCGCATGGAAGCGGAAAAGATTTCGGTACGGGCGTCCGACCGGCGAGCACGTTCCGTGTCTGACTCTGCAATTCGAGCATCGCCTGTTTGCCGGCGCCGCTCGCGGCCTGATAGGTGCTGACCACGATTCGCTCTACGGGATTCCTTCGATGGAGCGGCCAGACGGGCATGTTCATGATAATCGTCGAACAGTTGGGATTGGCGATGATGGGAGCGTCGCCGATCGCCTCGGCGTTGATCTCGGGAATGATCAGCGGGACGTCCGGTTCCATGCGGAACGCGGAACTGTTGTCGACGACACGGGCTCCGGCGGCGGTGGCCACGGGCGCCCACTTCCGGCTGATCGACGCCCCGGCACTGAACAGGGCTATCCCGATGCCGGCGAAGCTGTCGCGATCCACTTCTTGCACGATCAGCTCGGTGTCTCGATAGGCAAGTTTCTTGCCGGCGGAACGGGCCGAAGCCAGCAGCGTCAGGTTTTCGGGTGCGACTCCGCGCTGGTCGAGAATCTTCAAAAACTCGATCCCGACGGCGCCGGTTGCGCCGAGAATGGCGATTTTGGTTTTCATTGCGTCCCTCGCATTGATTCTACGATTCCCCGTGTTGTCCATGCACTATATCGGAACAGTTAGTCTTTCTCGACTTTGGGCGGCGTACTTACCCGTCCCGATACTGCCGGGACGTGTAAGCATGGTACCCGCCATGTCGCCCGGCACGCAGCCGAGTACGGCTTTAGAACTGAAAATAGATAAATGGATTGGTGTTTTCCGAACTCAGGAGCACGAGGGCGATGATCCATACGGCATAGCCGATGCCGGCGACGGGTGCGGGTAGATGCAGTGCCGGCCTCCCGCGGCGGACCCATTCTTCGTACAGATGCATGCAGGCCATCAGGGCCAACAGGCACATCATCGGCAATTTGTTCATCAGCCAGATCGGATGCTTGACTGGGGCCGGCACGATCAGATGGGTTACGAAATAGGTGGCCCGTTCCAACGCCACAAGCGTAGGCTCGGGTTCCAACGCGCCGCGTGGAATGACCGGCTGACAGCGGAAGAAGACCCAGGCGACATGAACGATGAGTAGCGTAGCCGCCCAACAGGCGACGGTGCGGGCGTGGCGGCCGATCGGTCCCATCTCCTTTATCTCGGTGCGTTTGTTCCATACTTTTGTCACGATCAAGGCCAGTCCGTGAATCGCGCCCCAGATGACGAATGTCCAGCTTGCACCGTGCCAGAGACCGCCGAGCAGCATGGTGATCATCAGGTTTCGCATCGTCAGGAACCGACCGAAGCGGGAGCCGCCAAGCGGGATATACAAGTAATCGCGGAGCCAGGTGGAGAGCGAGATGTGCCAGCGACGCCAGAAGTCCGAGAGGCCCGTCGCGAGATAGGGATTGGCAAAATTGAGACGCAGATCGAAACCCAGCACTCGGGCAACGGCGATGGCCATGTCGCTGTAGCCGGAGAAGTCGCAATAGATCTGCCCGCCATAGCAGAACATGGCAAGCCACAGGTCGCGCGTTGCGAACTGAGTGGGATCGGCAAAGACCGGATCGACGAGGTTCGCGAGGTTGTCGGCGATGAGCACCTTCTTCGTCAGGCCGACCATGAACAGGACCGTGCCGGTCTCGAGCCGCCGCCAGTCGAATCGCTTGAGGGTCTCAAGCTGAGGCAGGAATTCGGAAGCCCGGACGATGGGACCGGCGACGAGTTGGGGAAAGAAGGCGACGAACAGGGCGAAATCAATGAAGGATCGGATCGGCCTTAATTTCCCTCGATAGATGTCGATCGTGTAGCTGAGCGTCTGAAATGTATAAAAACTGATGCCCACCGGCAGAATGATGGAGAGCGTCGAAAGATTCGCCTGAATCCCCATCGAGACGAGTGTTTCGCGGAGTGACAGAACAAAAAAATCGGCGTACTTGAAGATCGCGAGCACACCCAGATTGCCGACGACGCTTGCGGCGAGCAGCCATTTGCGCCGCCGCGCGCGCGAGGTATTACCCATAGCACGGCCGACGAAGTAGTCGAGCAACGTGGAACCGATGATCAGCGTTACGAGCCACGGATTCCACGACATATAAAAAAGGTAGCTCGCGGCGAGAAGCAGGAGGTGCCGCGCGCGGCGGGTGCGGAGCGACCAGTAGGCGCCGAACACGGCGAGAAAGAAAAATGCGAATAGCCAGCTTGAGAAGATCACGGGGTGGTTGAATCCGATTCCGGTGTGACGGCGACTTGTGACCGCATCTCGTCGAGCAATCCCAATTTCACGATCTGGTTCGCGATACGCCGGGTAATGCGTCGCGCGAGCGGCAGGCCGGTATGCAACTCATCCAGGTAGTCATAGTTGGTTCTGGGGACGTCCCGGCGATCGCATGAGAGAAACGGAATGTTCCGCACTTGACAAGCTGTGGCGAACACCTGTTCCATCAAGGGTTCTACATCGGCCCAGCGGTCTTCTGCGATGGGGCTGTTGGGGATATAGGCCACCAGCAGCGGAACCCGTTGTTCGTTGAACCAATCCAACAACTCCTCGAAGTGGGTGATGGCAGTCGCATTCACTGAAAACGCCGGCACATTCGCCTTCATGATCGAACCCGGAGCCTCGTCGAGCGATTGCCCGAGGGTCTTCAGTCGACGTCCATAGAGCCAGGGGTGTTCGTATCCATCCGGTGGGCACGGCTTACCGATCCACGCCTCGCGTTCGAGGGCCGCTTGGGCGTATTTTGGAAGAATGCATGTGAGTTGTCGCTGAATGAGCATCTTCACCTCGAATCGACGGTGATTCAGTGCCCAGACCGACATGACTCTGCGGTCGAGGAAATGCGAGGCGATCGTTCCCGACCAGCCGTCGGATCGGCAGTAGGTGAGAAAGTCTGGTAGCGTGAAGAGGTTGCGCGCGGCGGGTACGGGCAGGTAGTCGGCGCGGATCGCGCTGGCATTGACACCCAGCACGACGAGTCGCGGTCTCACCCGTTCGATTCCCTCCAGGGCCATCCATTTCCATTCGATGACTTTAGCGGCGGGGACTCCGTAATTGAACGCATGCAAACCGATTGACTGCTGAAACACTTCGGGCGCCAGTGCGTACTTCAAACGAGAAGATCCAATGAGCAGAATATCCGGCTTCACGGATGCTGCCGTGGAGAGCTTACGCCGATACCGATCGATGTAGAATGGATCGAGATGGGGTTTCGCTCGTCGCACGAGGATATCGACCGTGAGGAGGCAGGCGATAGTCGTCACCAGGACAACGATTCGGCGGCGGCATGGACCGTGAGACAATTCGTGAAACGTCATGGGTAGGTCCGTCTCAATCGAGCGAGTAACACCGGCACCAAGTTGCGGCCATCGGTCGCAACTACAACATATCGGTGGATTTTGGTTTTTGGATTGCGGGTTTTGATCTGAAGCGGATATGGAATGGGCGGTTCCTGACGAACTTGCCTATGGATGGGGCTCTGATTCGCGTTGTCGATACCAGCGGTTGCATCGATCGGCAAAAACCGCCTGTTCGGTGGGAGTTAAATCGACCATCGGCGTGATGGCTTGACCGGTCAGTGAGGAGAGATACCGGGCGGCGATGTCGGCGACGCAGCGCACCCGGGGTGATGTCGATGTGGAGGGTCGGGTTGATAGGGGATTGCCGGCTTGTCGGGCAAAGGTTCGGGCGCTGTCGATGCTCCGCTCGATTCCCAATCGACCGGCAAAAGTTGCCTGATCAGCGAGCGCCTGTACGAGTGCTCGAAATATGTGGGGCTCGAACTCCGCGGTCTCGGTTTGCGCTGTGGCATTTCGGTTTTGGGGGGTTAAGAGATGGCCTGCCAACGACTCGGTGGCCTGCGCACGGACCCGCGGCGAGGGATGGTCCACTATAGCCTTACACAGCGATCTTCGGGCTCGGGGCGCATCGATCCGTCCGAGGGCCAACGCGGCGGCGGCGGCTCTGTTCACATTTTCGGAATCCACCGCTTCACAGAGGGCCTCCGCGGCAGTGTCGGTCGCCATGAACGCAATCGCCAGCGCGGCCGATTCGCGAACGTCGGCGTCTTCGTCGCCGAGTAGTTGTGCCAGACGCTCGAACCCGCCCTGATGGGGTAGCGACTGGAGCAGTCCGATCGATAAGAGACGTATATCTGAATATTCGTTGCGGGAAAGTCCGGCGATTGGTCCGGTCGCGTCTTCGCCGACGGCCGAGAGAGAGGCCAAAAAGTATGCCCGTTCGACACCATCTTCTGTCCGTGTGAGTCGGTACGCCCACCAATATGACCGGATGGGGTTCCTTTGGAGGATGGTCAGCGTGAAGAGGGCGAGCAACAACACAATCACGACAACGGGCCATGGGGCTTGCTCCGGCTTTGTCGGTACTTGTTCGGATGTGTCGTCTTGTGTGTGGGGGGATGCCATGCTCGGGATTGTAATCGAGTCGAACGAGGTTCGGGATAAGCGGCACTCTGAAACAACCAGGTTGAGTGGGGATGCCCGTTGCACTATGGAATCCGCCTGATTATCAGTCCGATACACAGACTCGATTTCAGATCCGATTTCCGGTATCCTGAATAGACAGTTATCAGACGGGTCAGATGGGGGAATGTTTTTCGCGAGCGGTCGATGAAACGGCATCGATCTTCAGCAAGTCGTCCAGACGTTACCGCCGCCATGCGGCGAACGGCGAATCCCCATCCACTCCGACGCATCGTGCTTCCAGGTTTGTTGTTGGCAATTACGATTACTGTCTATCTTCCCGCCACGCGGTGCGGCACGATCTGGGACGACGATTTTCATGTGACTAACAATCACCTCCTGCGCTCGGCCGAGGGGCTCTGGCAAATCTGGACCGATTTCGACGCCACACCTCAATACTATCCGCTGACGCACACGAGTTTCTGGTTGGAATACCACTTCTGGGGGCTTTGGCCCGCGGGCTATCACATCGTCAACATTTTGTTGCATGCAGCCGGTTCGCTGCTGTTCTGGCAGGTGCTCAGGCGTCTGGGTGTGCGGGGCGCGTGGTGGGCGGGTGCGATCTTCGCCCTGCACCCGGTCCACGTCGAGTCGGTCGCCTGGATCTCCGAGCGAAAAAACGTGTTGTCGTGTGTTTTCTATCTCGCGTCGGTGTCGGCTTTTCTCTCCTATGCACAGGTATGGAGGAGCGAGCCGGCTCAACGCCGATCTGGAAAGATGTATGTGCTGTCATTCGTGCTGTTTCTCTTCGCGTTGTGGAGCAAGACGGTGACCTGCACGCTGCCGGCGGCTTTGCTGTTGGTGATCTGGTGGAAACGAGGACGCATCGTCTGGAAGGATGTCGCCGCGCTGATTCCCTTCTTCCTGTCCGGCCTCATGATGGGGCTGGTGACCGTCTCGCGGGAGAAGGAACTCGGGGCCGTCGGCTTCGGATGGGATTTTTCTCTCGTCGAACGATGGCTGATCGCCGGGCGGGCGCTCTGTTTCCACGCGAGCAAGCTTCTCTGGCCTGCTCGGTTGACGTTTATCTACCCGCGCTGGCAGATCGACGCCGGACTTTGGTGGCAATACCTGTTTCCCGTGGCGGTGATGTCGGTCATCCTGGTGCTCTGGCTTGCGCGGCGTCGAATCGGGCGGGGGCCGATCACGGCCGTTCTCTTTTTCGCCGGGACACTGGTGCCCGCCCTGGGGTTTTTCGACGTCTATCCGATGCGCTACTCGTTTGTGGCGGATCATTACCAACACCTGGCGAGCCTCAGCCTGATTGCATTGTGGGTTGCCCTGGTACATCGTGTATCGGAACGATGGAATGAGCGGGGAAAGGTTCTGGCCGTGTTCGCCGGAGTGTTCGTCCTGATGGCGTTCGTCACTCTCACGTGGCAGCAACAATCGGCCTATCGGAATACGGAGACGCTCTGGCGGGATACGATTCGCAAGAATCCCGAGGCCTGGATGGCTCACAACCATCTGGGCACACTGCTTCTCGCCCAAGGCCGTCCCGACGCGGCGATCCACCATTTTCGCGAGACCTTGCGGATCAAGCCGGACCATGTCGATGCCCGCAACAACTGGGGCAATGTCCTGGCATCCCTCGGGCGATTCGACGAGGCGATCCGCCAATACCAACTCGCCCTACAGATAGATCCCGATTCGGCGCGGGTGTTGTGTAATCTGGCCAATGCCTTGGCGTCGAGCGGCCGACCGGACCTGGCAATCGCTCACTATCGCCGGGCCTTGTCGCTCCATCCCGACTATGCGGATGCCCATTACAATCTGGGCGTAGCGATCGAGGCACACGGCGATCCGGCGGAGTCGATCGATCATTACAGAAGGGCCGTCCAAATAAGGCCGGACTATGCCGAGGCTCACAATAGGTTGGCCTCGGCATTGATCGGATCAGACCGGACCGAGGAGGGCGTCGCACACTATCTCGAGGCGATTCGTCTGAAGCCCGATTGGCCGGTGCCGATGAACGATCTGGCATGGATCCTGGCCACGCATCCCGATTCCGGGGTGCGTCGGCCCTCCGAGGCGGTCCGGTTTGCTGAGAAGGCCTCGGAATTGACACGGCATCGCAACGTGAACGTCCTCGATACACTGGCGGCAGCCTACGCGGCGAGTGGGCGGTACGATCGGGCGGTCGCGACGGCCCGCGCGGCGGTGAACGCCGTGACAGGGTCCGGAACCGGGAATTCGGCCGATTTGATCGTGCGGCGACTGGATTTGTACCGCCGGGGGATGCCCTATCAGGAGCCGCCAAACCCGGAGGGACGTCGTTCAACGTATGTGCTGGGGAGGGATGGGGAATAGGATAACGAAGCGCATAGGGAATCGGGCCTTCCGAACTTGCCCCCACAATAGTGCATAATCACACACCCCCTGTCCCCTGATAAGCCGACTGGATATCGGGCATTGGGGGTCAACAATCATATAGGGAATGATTGTCGGCCCCTGGTGTGACTTGGGGCGGTACCGGATAGATCAAAATAGGCTGTCCGGGCGCTTCAACACGGGGCTTGGTTTTGCTATACTGGTATCCTGAAGAAGCGTCATTCCCACGCGTGAGGAGGGTGGAATCACGCTCGCGTTAAAAGTGTTTAGCTAGGTAGATGCTCGATCTCGACCGAAGAGTCGAGGCGTGTCTGTGGTTGCCGGTCCAGAGTCAGGGAGGCGATCGTAATCGCGCCGCGAGGTGGGCCATTCCGTCAATAGACGGGGGTTCACCCGACCCACGAGGAGACGGATCCCCTCCCGCCCAAGCTGTCCGGCTCCGCGGTCTGATGATGCCAACTGGCTGATTCGAAAATGCCTTGCGTATCGTCCTGGACAAGAATGAGTGCTGAATTATTAATCGATTTCTAATCTGACCTTCAAGGGGACTTAACTTTCAATTCCTATCATGTACGGGGTATTAAGGGAACCATCAGTCAAACGGGAAACGAAGAAACTTTAGGAGTGCAAAAAGATGACAGAACGAATGAGAGGACGGAGTCTCGCGATTGCGTGTTGTTGCGCACTGGTCGGGGTTATGGGGGTCGTGAATACGGCCGATGCCACGGTCTTTCTGAATGAGACCTTCACCTACCCGGACGGCAACCTGGTTGGTAATGGAGCCTGGGCCGCCCACAGTGGCGCGGGCGCAGGCCCCATCCAAGTGCTTGGAGGCCAGATTATTGTCAATCATCCGACCGGCTCCGAGGATGTCAATACCACTTTTGGCGCCACACAGGGAGCAGGACAGACTTTTTACGCTGGTTACGATCTTGTCAACACGGGAGGTTCTGCGAACGTCTATTTCGCGCACTGGCGGCCGTCGGTCGGTTTTGAGTTCCGTTCCCGAATCTTCATCACCGCACACATCGGCGGCGACTTCACTCTGGCCATCGGCAACGAGAGCAACACCACACAGTTCGTCGTATCGCCGACCCCGATGTTCTTCGGTGTCAACTATCGTGTCGTCAACTCCTATGATTTCAACACCGGGGACTCCGATCTTTTCGTCAACGGCCTGCCTGTTGCCCATTTCGCCGGTCTGACCGGCGGTGGTGCCGGCTTTGACCACGACATGGAGCCGATGGACACATTCGCCTTTCGACAGTCCGGCGGAGACTCAGTTCAGACGATCGACAATCTGATCCTTGCTGACACGCTTCTGGAAGCGAACGGCAGCCCGCTGCCGGATATCGGCTCCTGTTGCGACACGGTGAATAATACCTGTGTCGATAATGTCCTGCAGGTCGATTGCATCGCCCCCGGCGTCTGGACGCTGAACGGTACCTGTGCATTGAATTGCACCCTGACCGGCTCTTGCTGCGACGATACCTTTGTAATCCCCTGTGCGGACAACGTGCTCGAAGTCAACTGCGCCCCGCCGTTGATCTGGACTGAGCAGGGCACCTGCCTCGCCGATTGCAACGGCGGCGCCTGTTGTAACGCGAATCTCGGAGTCTGCACGCCGGATATGACGCAGGGCAATTGCCTGGCCTCGGGCGGCATCTTCCTGGGCGTCGGCAC
>CAYXGR010000029.1:0-2085 GCA_964464525.1 uncultured Planctomycetaceae bacterium | reverse complement strand
CGATGCCCTGGGTTTTCGAGGCCGACCGCGTGGCACTCGTTGAGGAGGCCAATCCGCCACTCGCCACCGAATGCCACTACGGCACCACGGCGGCCAATACAATTCAGGATACCGTAACCGGCTTCGCCCCTGGCCATGTCTTCCGCCTGCCCGATGCCGGCCTGCCCTGGCTGATCGGCGATTTCAATCCCTTCTTCGGTGATGACACGCCCGGTGTGGCCAACGCCCTGGGCACCGGCGCCTGTTGTTCGCCCGATCCGATGGGCGGCGTCAACGATCTGGTCTGCGGCATCACCGACCGAGCCAATTGCGAAACGACTCTGTTTGGCGTGTACAAGGGTCGCGATGTGACGTGTCTGGATGTCGGCAACTGCCGCGGGGCCTGCTGTGTGATCGATGTAGCGGGCTCAACCTGCGTACCGAATGTCTTTCCAGGCACCTGTGCCGACGATCCGGCAGTGGGCGGCCTCGGCGGCATCTTCGCCGGCGACGCATCGGTCTGCACCCCCGAACCCTGCACCGCGCTCTGCACCGATATCTTCACCGGTCGAGCCGACAGTGAGGCGGCGGGCGCTACCGTGGATGTTTCAGCCAGGTTTTGCGACGTCACCAACCCGGTCGTGGTCAGCAGCGCAACAAACGTCAACAATCCCGGTTTCCCGCAGTTCCAACTTATGGATGCCAGCGGGCCCGACGGGTCAACCGCCGTCACCGTCTTCGGTGGTCAGGCATTGATCAATGGGATCCTGACACAGATCGGCGGGGGCGATCCGGCCAACGCCTTGGGCACCATCGTCCAGATGTCGGGCGCCATCGGCGAATTCAACGGCCTGGCCGAGTTTCAGGACGGCAGTTTCGGCGGCAACCTGTTGCCGCTCGAGGTGCTCAACTCTGGAACGCCTGGCGGCGGCATGGCCCTCATCCCGCCACCGGTCCCGGTGACCTTCCTCGACTTCCAGGGAACCGCGGGCGAGGCCGTCGAGAGCGAGAATGTCTCGCTGGAGTGTTTCGCCTTCGTCGATGAGCCGTTGGAAGTTCCGCCGATCATCATCGACGGTGTGACCACCTTCCTCGGCGGTGGCGCCGGTGGCAACTTCACCATCACCGACGGCATCAACACTGCCGTATTCCGCGTCGGAAATCTCGACCTCGGCATCGCCGGGACCATCATCCCCACTGGCATGGTCAGTGCGACGGGTCTCTTCGGCCAGTTCAATTCCTACCAGATCCTGCCGAGGAGTCTGAGTGAAATCGACGCGGCGCCGACGAACTGCGGCCCGACCGGGGCCTGTACCTTCACGGCCCAGCCCGGTCTCTGCCGACAGCTCACGGCCGACATCTGTACCTTCGTCGGCGGACTTTTCGATCCCAACGGGATCTGCACAGTGACCTGCGGAACCTGTGCGGGCGACATGAATGGCGACAACTTCGTCAATGATCTCGACGTCGCCGACTTCGTCACCACCCTGCTCGCCGGCGGTCCGAGCCTCTGTGCCGATGTGGATCCCAACCCCGCCGGGGTGATCGACGGCGGTGATATTCAAATGTTCATCGATCGGGCACTCGTCAACACCGACTGTCTGGCCGGACCTCCGGCGACCAACCTGATTTCGTGTACACCCGGATTGGATTGCGCCGGTGATGCGGCCGGTTGGTGCATCTACACCGTGACCAATGTGAATGTCTTCGGCCCCCCGTGTAACTCGCTGGGTGTTGGAGTACCCATCCAGATTCCGTGTACCGCGGGTAGCTGCAATCCGCTGGGAACCCCGCCCGAGACCTTTAATTGGGTCGACGGAAACGCACCCGGCCAGAACTGTTTCTTCGAGGCGGAGAGAACCGTGTTCGCGGGCTGCGACGCAGGCGGCCTCGGCGTCCAACCCTTCAACTTCGCCCCGTAACCACGTTGGTTCGGATGAGCAGGGTCCATGTGGATCCGAGATAACATCGTGTGAAAATGCCTCCGGTCTCCCGGCACGCCGGGATGACCGGGGGCATTTCTCCGAGTGTGTTGAAAAGCGGCAATTTGTTCAGAGCCGCGACCGTGAGGGAGCGGTTTTCGTGGCCGAACGCGGATCGCTTCCT
>CAYXGR010000028.1:0-16494 GCA_964464525.1 uncultured Planctomycetaceae bacterium | reverse complement strand
GAGGCCGGAACGATCAGCCATCGCACCCGGCCTCCTCTATCTGCTGGGTAACAATCTCAACGATCTGTTCGATGGACCGCTCACGAACCTGTTCCGCGGTGATGGGCCGGGTATAGGTAATGGAAACCCTTCTGGGCCGGGGGAGTCGCCGGCCCGGGGGCCAGGCCTTGAAGGTGCCCTCGATCCGGACAGGCAGGATTGCAACGCCCGCCTTTTTCGCGAACGAGAGTGTGCTGGGATTCATCACGCCCAGCGAACCGTCGCGCGAGCGCGTGCCCTCCGGAAACACGAGAACGGCCTCACCCTGTCTCAATCGACGAAGCATCCCCTTGACGGCCGTGATATCCGCCTCGCCTCGGCGGACGGGAAACACATTCACATAGGTCAGCAGGCGGCCGAGGAACCGGTTGCGCCACAAAGTGTCGCGGGCCATGTAGTGGCATTCACGCACCCAGGGGGCCCCGATCAGCGGAGGATCGAGAAAACTCTGATGGTTGGAGACGATCAACACGCCGCCGGTCTCGATCAGGTTTTCGCGGCCGATGACGCGCCCGCGAAAATAAACCCTGAAGACAACGCGGACCAGGAATCGAAGGAAGCGATAGCCTGTACGTGAGGGTTTATCCGTCGTCATGGCGCCCGGCATGGTCTCAGGCACGGTCGAGACCGGTTCGGCGGACTTCTTCGAGGAGGCGTTCGACGACTTCGTGGATGGTGATGTCGGTGGTGTCGATTCGGATGGCGGTCTCGGGTTCGAGGAGGGGGGCCCACTGGGACTGGTCGTTACCGTCGCGCTGCTGGAGGTTTTCAATAATCATCTCGTAGGAGGCCTCCTCGCCGTCGGCCAGAAGCTCCTGGTATCGGCGCATGGCCCGCTTTTCAATCGCGGCGTCGAGGAAAAACTTGAGATCGGCATCGGGAAAGACGACGCTGCCCTGGTCCCGACCCTCGGAGACGAGAGAACCAAGCTTCCGACCGATGGAACGCTGCTCCTCGACGAGCAAGTCGCGGATGGCCTGGATACGGGCGACGTAGCTGGTCGCCTGGTTGACGGCCATCGTGCGGATGGCCTCGCTGACATCAGCACCGTCGAGTATGACGCGGGTGTGGGTGGGGCCGCAGTCGAGTTGGATATCGACCTGACGGGCGACGCGAATCAGGGCGTCCTCGTCCTTCATTCGGATACCTTGTTGCAGGGCGGCCATGGCGATGGAGCGATACATGGCGCCGGTATCGAGATAGGCAATGCCCAACTTGGCCGCCAGCTTTCGAGCCGCCGTGCTCTTGCCGGAACCCGCGGGGCCGTCAATCGAAATAATCATGAATCTTCCCGGGCGTCCTCACCTTTATTGCCACGGGGGCGATTATATGGGGTGGCGGAAGGGTGTCAAAAGGAAACGCGGGGGAGAAAACGTCGAAAAGTCAAAACGTCGAAAAGTCGAAATAAAAATAAGAAGAGGCAAGAGAGAAACAAAAGAAGAATAGAAAAAGAAGCCGGGGATTGGAGGGGCGGGGGTCGGGGATCAGGGATTGGAGGTTGGTTTGTCCAGGGGCTTTTCGAGGACTCGGGAGACTACTTTGATGAGTTCCTGTTCCCGTTTGAGACCGCTGCGGGCGTAGGCGATTCGGCCCTTGGCATCGATGACGTAGAAAGTTGGGAGACCGGAGAGCATGTACATCTCCGCGATTCTGTCTCCCTTCAACAGGGTGGTGTAGGTGTAGCCCTTGGATTTCATATAGGCGGCCGGATCGCCGTCATCCCAGCAGCTTATTCCGAGCACCTTGACCGGTCGATCCTTGAACCGTTCGTGCAAGGATTGAACATCCTTCATGGACATCTTGCAGAACCCGCACCAGGTGGCCCAGAAGTCCATGACCACGACGTTGCCGTGCAAGTCATTCAGCCGAACGATCTTTCCCGCGGGGGTTTTGAGTTTCCAGTTCGGAGCCTTCTCGCCGATGGGCAGGAGCCTCGGCGTAGCGCGCTTTTTCAAGGGGCGGTTATGGAATCCTTCGGGACAGGGCGGATTGAACGTGGTGGACTTGAACTTGGGGTGGGTGTTCAGATCAGTGATCGTCAGAACCGTCTTGCCCTTGAGATTCGGCCGATCGTAGAGGCGATCCACGCGGCGCGGGAGGTGGTCTTCCCGCCCGAAGAACCATCGAGCTTGGGTGTCGTTTCGATAGTGAACCAGGATGTCGTCGCATTCGACGCCGCCGATCGTCTTGAACCCATGATGGCTGGATTTCCGTGCGCGGATTTCATCGCGGAATGGGACCTCATGCAGGTATTCGATCATGAACAACTGGCGGCCGGGTTGGATCAGTTCCTGACCGGCCAGGAAGGGGGCATGGATCATAAGCCTTTGGTCGACATCGATGCTAATGACGCGATTGGCATCGATGGCAATATCGAAGGCCTTGCCCGACTCGTCGTCGGGCAGGAGGATTTTTCCCCGCAAACGGAGGAAATGTTTGAAATTGGTGTATTCACCGGCCGGTCCGCGACCGCCGCCGAAGAGCCGGTCCAGGGGGGGCCTGGGGCGATGCCTGCCGATGAGGGTTCCCCTGACGCGGGGTAATCGGTTTGCGAGATCGCCTTCTCCGTGAAACTCAGCCGTGTAGGAGACCGCCTTGACCGCCTTGGTCGCGGCATCGGCCCGTCGAAGGATCCTCTTCGCATCGGGGACAGGCTCAGCGACGGCCATCGCAGGCAGGACGGCCAGCAGGACGCCGGTGAGAAATCTGACGCGATTGTGAATCATGATTGAATCCAGCGGGCCGATCACGCGCCTTTCGCCCGCTTCTCGTAATCATCGAGCTTTCGTTGCAACTTGCGCTTGGTCTTCGGGTCTTCATCGGAGCAGAGTTTGACGGCCTTGGTCTGCCACTGGACGGCGGCCTTGAGATCGCCGGCCGCGGCCAGGGCCAGGGCGTAGGTGTCGATCACCTTGGGTGATTTTTCCTTGGTGAGTGCCACGGCTTTTTTCGCGGCGGCCGTGGCCAGTTCCACATCCCGGTTTCCCTCAAACTCATCATGGCTGAGAATCGTCCAGGCGAGCTGGTTGAGATCATCCTGGCTGTTCGATTCACTTACGATCGAACGGCCGAAGGCGGCGGCATCCTTCGCCTTGTCCAGCTTGGTGACGAGCAGGTGGTACTTGGCCATCCGAACCTCGAAGCGATCAGGGTCGAATTCGATCATCTTATCGAATGCCTTTAGAACCTCCGCCCAGTTTTCGGCCTTGGCCGCCTGCATGAGCTCTTGTTCAATTTCGACTCGCTTCTTTTTGTACGCGAGGTAATCGGTGTCACCGCAAAGCTCGGCCACTTTCAGATCGAGATCGTTCATGGGGTGGCCGATCCATTTAATCTTGCCTCCCTTGACGACAAAGGAACAGGGGATGCCCGACTGTTTTGCCGCAGCCATCCAATCTTTGCTGGTTTGGCGCTTATCATCGAGCGCGACGGTGTAGCGCATCTTCTCGTCGAAGCCGTTTTCGAGAAATTTTTCGACTTTCGATTTGTTCTCGGCGGAGACACCGATGAAAGTGACGCCCTTGTCCTTGAAACGCTCCTGCATGTCCGAGATGTGGGGCATGCTTGCCCGGCACGGCCCGCACCAGGTCGCCCAGAACTCGACGACGAAAACCTTGTCGGGACCAGCCTTTGTCGGATCGACCGGCGTGCCCTTGATCCATTTCTTGATCGTGAGCGCCGGGGCCTTGTCACCCACACCCAAATCGGCCCGAGCGGTGTTCGCAAGGCAAAGGCCGGACAATAACACTGCGACGGAAAAAAAGTGTTTCACGAAAATCTCCCTGTTCAATCGGAACATTAATGGTCCTGGTACCGGTAGCGGCATCGCCTGGCCACCCCCGCTGGGGTGGTCCGTACAGCGGACCCTACGGCTCTCCCACATCGAAGTATAACGTACTCGTCGTCCTTATCATTCCCCCTTCATCAGTGGTAATCGACCGTTTTCGGTCGAGTGGACATCAGCCGGGTGGTCCTGAAACCGGATGCCAGCGGCGGACCCGATAGTGTCGCCGGGGGGGCTGATTGCCGGTGGATGGGCCGGTGGATGTGCGATAGAGCACACCCGGCGACTCTGCCTCGGTCTCGTCCGGCCGATCTCGTTCAATGACGAGGCCATTCGCGTGGGGCGGGAGGTCGTCGAGGAGGGCCTGAAAACGGAGTCGGGCGTCCGGATATCCGACCGGATCGATCGGAACGAAGAGAAATCGGCCCGCGCGGAGGGCTTGATGAAAGCCTCGGGGGCCGTCGGTGATGAGCAGGCGAGATCGGGCCAACTCATCAGGGGTGATAGGCTCGGCCAGAAGGGCATAGATGTAGGGCTGGTTGGCCTCGTTGGTGACGAGTATGAAATCGACCCCTTCTTTGCATGTTGCGGCGAAATCGATCGCGCGGATGAGGTTCGTCTGATAGGCGTCTTCGGCCAGCGGAGTAAAGCGCAGATAGTAGGCATTGGCGAAATGGGAGAGGTTGAGCATCAGGGCCAGCCCGGCCACGACGGCGAGGGATCGGCGCGTCTTCTGCGATCGGCGTGCGAGTCGGGCGATCAGCCATTGGGCTCCAATGGCGATGATGATGGGGAATAGGAGAATGCCCGCGACGGTGCGCAGGGGGTGGGGGTTCCAGTCGGAACAGATCGCGGCGGGGATGGGGTAAAGAAGGAGCCAGGCCATAAGGAGGCGCGACTTGGGGTCGCGACGGAGGGTTGCAAGGATGCTCGTCAGGCCGATGAGCCAGAGGGGAGCGAGGAGTATGAGGTGGAGTCCGACGTGGGGGATGGAGGCGCCGGACATCTCGTCGGCCTGGAGGAAGGCATATCGAGGATCGAGATTGGCGGCGTAGTGGACGGCGAACTCACGGAGCATGTCGGGGACAGGCCGGTCCGGTTGGATCAGGAGCGTGGCCCGGGCGCGGGATGCGAGGCGTTCGGGATGATGGAGGGCGGTCTGCCAGAGGGGGATCGCGCCGATGATGAGACCGGCGACAGCGGCGAGGATCGTTCCGCTGCCGGGGTGGGGTCGGGGGGCTCCAAAATAGACACGTGAATATATGATGGCGATTGCCAGGCCGAACAGCGGGGTGAACACCCGCGTGGCCGGGTAGGCCCAGGCGTGGAGGGCAAACAGAAAGCCGGCTGCGAAGGCCCAGGTGCGGGGGAATGACCGTCGATGGGGCGACTTGTCGGGAAGGAGACCTGCCCGGTGCGTTGCCAGCATGGCGTAGACGAGAAAAAAGGGAGTGAAACCGGATTCGTGTGCGGTGCGAGTCAGGGCGATGTGCCAGGGATCGATCGCCAGGACGGCGGCGGCGATGAGCGCGGGTGTCTCACCGATCCATCGACGGAGCCAGAGATAGAGGAGGACGACGGTGGCCACGGCGAGGAGGGCGTCGGGCAGACGGAGGGCAGTGGGTGTGGGGCCGAGGCAGGCGATGAAGGGGAGTGTCAGGTAGGTGCTCAGCGCCGCGGTGTTGTCGCCGGGTCCGAAGCTTTCGAGGAAGAATGGGAGGTGTTCGCCGTGTCGGTCGGCGCCGGTTTCAAGCAGGCACCAGGCGTCGTAGCCTCGGGAGGCCTCGTCCTGATTCAGCAGCGGCGGAACACGATCGAGACCAGGGAGTCGGAGGATCGCGGCGAGGGCGACGATGATGAAGGGCAGCCATCTGTTGATCCCCAACCCTGTAGGATGAGTCATCAGACCCATCTGTTGATCCTTGTCCTGTTAGGATGGGTCAACAGACCTATCTGTTGATCCCCAGCCCTGAAAGGGCGACGGTACAAACCCCAGGGCAACAAACAACAACAAAACAACAACAAAACGACAACAAAACGACAACGCCATTGTATCGGTATGCGGATTGGTGACGGTTGCTTCGGATTACTTGAGGGCTCGTTCGATGATGTTGCCCATTTGGGATTCCATCTGGGGGGAGAACCCCTTGCCGGCATGAACAATTTTGCCGTCCTTGCCGATGACGAAAAACGCGGGGATGCCGCGGACGCGGTAGGCGTTTGCGGCGATATTGCCATTTGTCAACTGTGGATAGGAGAAGCCCTGCTTTTTCATGAACTCGGCAGGGTCGAAATCTCGCTTCTTCTCCCGGCAATTGACACCGTAGATGGCGACGGGCTTGCCCTTAAACCGTTCATGGAGCTTTTGCATCCCGGGCATCGCCCTGCGACACGGGCCGCACCAGGAGGCCCAGAAATCCAGAACAACGACTTTGCCGCGGAGGTCTTTGAGGCTGACGTTTTTACCATTGGTGTCTTTCAACGTCCATTCCGGGGCCGGATTGCCGACCTGGGGTGAGCCGACCTGGGGAGAATTGGGTCTCTGTCTGATTCGGGTGGCCTGAATCCCCTGGCCTGCCTGTCGTTGCTTTCGCGACTGGCTGACCATCTGGAAATCAGATTTTTTGTAACCGGGCGGCGGGCTGAGCCGGAAGGTGTCCGCCTCAAGGGTGGGGTTCAGCTTGAAATCCCGTGCGGTGAAGACGAAGGCCCCGTTTGGCCGGCGCAAGTTGGCATTGGCCGAGACCATGACCGGCGTCTCCTTGCGGCGGAGAATATAATCATCCTTGCCGATGTAGAGCGTCGCTTTCGAACGGGTCGCCTCGTCGTAGGTCATGACAATGACATGGCACGGGGTTCCGTTGATGTCCCGGATGCCTTGATACTCGATGACGGCGGCATTGAGTTCCATCTGATAGGCAGAACTGTCGAGGTAGTTCGGTGGAAACAGGGCGCTGCGTTCGCGCGTTCGGCCTTCGGCGGCCTTTCCAGTGAAACACAACTTGACTTCGTCGTGGACACTGGTCGCGAAACGACCGTCGGAGGCGAATCGAAACGTCGTGTTGTTCGAGGCTTTTGGCGAGACCTTGGTCCCTTCGATGAACAACTTGTGGCTGTCGTCATTGGGGCCGCGTTCGGCGGAGACCTGTCCGTCGATAACGGACACGAGGCTGGCGAGAGTGCCGGTTCCCTCGTATTGGGCATGATAGGAGATCGAGCGGAGGCTGGTCGCAGCACTACGGGCGTTCGTCAGAACCTCGACAGCCTTGGGCGCGCGTGCGGGGTCTGCAGATGCCGGGATTGCTACCGACAATGAGAGGATGGCACTGAGAAGAATGGGATTTTTCATGCGGTGAATCTCCTAATATTGTCGTGTGCGAACCGACCGCGACACCCTGCCCGCTGAATTATCGACGAAACCCCAGAGTATACCACAGGTCCGGCCCGCATGGCACAGTACTGATAACTCTCATACCGATAAGATCTTGCATCGAGGCTGGTCCCGGGTAACGCAGGGGGCCGGGGGCCGTTTCGCCACCAATCAGCCGGGGAGCGACAAAGACGTGGGCTTCGTCAACAAGGTTTTCGCGGATGAAGGCACCGATCGTATGGCCGCCGCCTTCGACCATCACATTTGTCATCCCGCGTGCGTGGAGGGCTTCGAGCAGGCGATCGAGATCGAGGCCGCAGTGTTCTTCGGGCAGCGACCGGCGAGACGCCGATGCTCCCCGGGTCTCAGGACACACTTTTAGCGGGACGGTGATGACTTCGCAGTTGGCTCGTTCGAGGGATCGGCGTTTTCGATCGCCGCCGGAGCCTGTCTTCGGAGAAGCCGAAACGATCAGGGTGGGAGTCTTGCGTGCCGTCTTAACGAGTCGGGCATGGATGGGGATTCGCAGGTTAGGGTCCAGAATAACGCGGGTGGCTATTCTGCGGGGGCGAGATAGCCGAGCAGTAAGGTCGGGATCGTCGGCGATCACGGTGCCGACACCGACGAGGACGGCATCCACCCGGGCGCGGAGGGCGTGGCCCTTTACCCGGCTGGCGCGGGAGCTGATCCATTTCGAATCGCCGCTCCGCGTAGCAATCTTGCCGTCGATCGACTGTGCCCACTTGAAGATGATGTAGGGCCGGTGATCACGATGAAACGTGATGAACGGGGCGTTGAGTGCCGCGGCCTCGGCCCGCAGCAAGCCGGTCTCCACTCGGATGCCCGCGGCGCGCAGTTTGCGAATGCCACGACCGGCGACGAGCGGATTCGGATCGCGCATGGCGACCACGACGCGTCGCACACCCGCGCGGATCAGGGCGTCGGTGCAGGGCGGCGTCTTGCCGACGTGGCTGCACGGTTCAAGCGAAACATAGGCGGTCGTTCCACGCGCGTTCGCGCCGGCCTGTCGCAATGCATAGACCTCCGCATGCGGCCCGCCGAACCTGCGGTGATAACCCCGGCCGAGGATTGTGCCGCGCCGAACGATCAGGCAACCGACCATCGGGTTCGGCTCGACATAGCCTCGGCCCTTGATGGCCAGATCGAGGGCCTGTTGCATGAACTCACGATCTAGTTGGGTCCAGTCGGGCATTAGATGAATAGCGAAATAGGGAACAATAGTGTGTTATAGTAGCATGGCCCTTTTAACTCAAACCGTATTCCTTCAGCTTGCGATAGAGGGTTCGGGCACCGATGCCGAGTTGTTTGGCGGCCTTTTCGCGGTTGCCGTTGTGCTGGGCGAGGGCCTGCTGGATGGCGAGCTTGTTGAGCTCGGCGAGGGTGACGTTGAGATGCCTGGGGCCGACGGGGACGATGTCGGTGCTCATGTTGATCGGCGGGGCGGAGGGGAGATCGCTGACGTCCAGCGTGTCGCCCTCGCAGAGCACGACCATCTGGTTGATCACATTTTGCAATTCGCGAACATTGCCCGGCCAGCGGTAGTTGTGCATCAGCCGAAGGGCCTCGGGCGTGATGCTTTGCACCTTGCGGTTGTGGATGGCGTTGGCCTGCTGGACAAAGTGGTGGATCATCGGCGGGATGTCCTCGCGACGATCCCGAAGCGGCAGGAGATTGATCTCCGCCTGGTTGATCCGGAAGAACAGATCCTCGCGGAACTCCTTGTTGGCGACGGTCTCCTTGAGGTTGCGATTGGTCGCGGCGACAACGCGGACATCCACATGGACCGGTTTGCTGGAGCCGACACGGATGATTTCACCGCTTTCCAACACGCGGAGTAGCTTCGCCTGCATCGTCAGCGGCATGTCGCCGATCTCGTCGAGAAAGACCGTGCCGTAGTCGGCTTCCTCGAAATAACCCTTGCGATCGGTGTTGGCGTTGGTGAACGAACCCTTGATGTGACCGAAAAGCTCAGACTCCAGGATGCCGTCGGAGATGCCGGCGCAGTTGATGGCGACGAAGGGCTTGTCGCGGCGATCGGAGTTATTGTGAATGGCCCGGGCGATGAGTTCCTTGCCGGTGCCCGATTCGCCGTAGATCAACACCGTCAGCTTGGTGTCGGCCAGTCGTCGAACGCGGTCAAGGACACTCTTCATCGCTCCGCTGGCGGCGATGAGACCCTCGAAAGAGTCGGCTCGGTTGAGCTGCTCGTGCATGAGGTGGTTTTCGCGGAGCATCTTCGCCTGACGGGCGGCGCGGTCGACCTGCTTGCGGAGCAACTCGAGATCGAGAGGTTTTTTGAGATAGTCAAAGACGCCGGCATCCTTGAAGGCATTTCGAGCAAGCTGCTCGTCGCCGTGGGCGGTAATGAGGATAGCCTGGGTCCAGGGGCTGATTTCGCGGGCCTTGTGGAGGACATCGAGGCCGTTCAGGGTGCCGCCAAGTCGATAGTCAGAGACAACAACATGGGGGGCCCGCTGCTTCATCGAGGCGAGGGCGGCATCGCCGGAGTCGACGAGATGACAGGCGTGCCCAGCGCGCTCCAGCCCCTCCTTCACGGCCTCGCCGTGTGAAGGTTCGTCTTCGACGATGAGGATGAAGGCCGTTTCGGACATGGCAATTCCGAGTTTATTCTAGCGGAGAATCAGACTCTCCGCTACGGGGCATTGGTCGGCGCGTGATGGAGCGTGTATGATTGGGGCACGTGTGATGGCTGTTCCAACTTGTTCTCCAGTGACGACAGGATCGCTCTAGTTTCAGCCACCATTGAGAACCTCGGTTACCAACGTTCGGTCACCAACATCGAGCTTTGACAAGAATTACAGACTTGTGTAACTTTTCTATCAGTATATGCATCTGAAAAATCGTCAGGTCCATTGGCTCGTCCCCTTTTTCTCTCTCAGGAGTGTATTATGCGTATTGCCTTGGTGAACCCGATCGCACGACGCTCGCAAGGCTATCACACCGCCGGCAGCTACATCCCCCAGTTGGGTCTTCAGGTGCTGGCTCGGCTGGTCCCGAACGAGCATGAGGTCGAGATCATCGACGAGATCTTCGGCACGAGGGAAACCGACGCCCTGCTGGCGTCGAACCGCTACGACCTGGTGGGCCTCACGGCCTACACCAGCGGGGCAACGCGGGCCTATGAGATCGCCGCGGCATGCCGCGCGCGGGGCATCCGGACGATTATGGGTGGACCGCATGCCTGGGCCTGCCCGGATGAGGCCGGCGCGCATGTCGATTCCGTCGCTGTGGGTGAATGCGATGAGATATGGCCACAAATCGTGCGGGACGCCGCGGCAGACCGGCTCGAACCCCGGTACCAAGGTACTTTCTCTAACCTCGACGGAGCGGGTCGGGGGATGGCAGATCAGTCGATCAAGCCTGTCAACGGTCGATACACGCTGGCGGCCATCCAAACATCGCGCGGCTGCCCGGTCGGCTGTGAATACTGTTCAGTAACCCAATTCAACGGCGCCGCGATTCGCCGCCGCAACATCGCAGAGATCATCGAGGAGTGGAACAGAACGTCGAAAAATGTCCTGTTCGTTGTCGACGATAATTTCTTCGGCGTAGGCCCCAGCCACGCCGAGTGGGCCAAGGAATTGCTCCGGGCCATCGCCAAACACGGCAAAAAGCGGATCTGGTTCGGCCAGACGACGATCAACATGGGGGACGATCCGGAAGGATTGCGTCTCGCCTACCGGGCGGGATGCCGAAGTATGCTCATCGGTTTCGAGACGTTCAACGAAGAGGCCCTTCGGCAGTATCACAAAGGCATCAACCGCAAGAACCTATCGAGATATAAGACCCTGATCAGAGGTTTTCATAAGGCCGGCATCTCCGTCATCGGTGCCTTTATTATCGGATCGGGAGAGGATGTGCCGCAGACCGTCGCCGATACCGCCTTGGCGGCCGTCCGAGTCGGTGTCGATATCGTCCAGATCACAAATCTGACCCCCCTGCCCGGCACCCATACCTTCGAGCGACTGCGTTCGGCGGGCCAACTACTCGCGACCGATTACCCCCGGGATTGGGAGCGATACACATTCACTGAAACGGTGTATAATCCCGCGCATATGACAGCGCGGGAGTTGGATGAGGCGATGTACGAACTCCGGTATGGGGCGGCCACGCGAAGCTGGGTTTGGAAGCGGGCATTTCGGACACTCGTTCAAACGCGATCGCTCACCACGGCGATGTTCGTGTTCGAGACCAACCGGGGCTGGAAACAACTGGCCAAGGTACAGTCACCAGCGGACGCGGCGCGGTTCGGGTTCACTCCCAAGCCGTCTGACCGGTTGAACAAGATCTTCCGAGCCTTCAAAATGCACCTTATTCCGCGCGCTGCCGGTCCGGTGGAGTCTGCACCGGGTAATCCGTCAACGAAGCGAAGCAGCCTGGCTTTGCCGGTCTTAGGTGCGCCGGCCTCCGGCCGTCCGTAGGGGGGTGTATCAGCCGCGATTGTTCTGTCGATAGTTAATGTAATACAATCATGAATGGATTCCACGCGGCGGACGGCCCCGTCGAGTCCTGCCGCTAAGGAGACCTGGTGACGACCCTATCCACCCCGACAGAAGCACATCACGTCGGCGATCTTGATGAATCTCGTCCTGCCTGCGTCCTCAAGGCCGTCGGCAAGCCGAACTGGATCCCCATGTTTGCCATCATACTGATGCACCTCGGCGCGCTGTTGGCATTCGTTCCCGCTTTCTTCACTTGGAAGGCCGTCCTGACCGCCGTGGTGCTGCAAGCTGTCTGCGCGATGAGTATTACCATCGGCTACCACCGACTGCTGACCCATCGTAGCTTCAAGACGATCAAGCCTATCGAGTACCTGTTGAGCTTGCTCGGCAGCCTGAGCTGGCAGGGCGGACCGATTCTCTGGGTGGCCACGCATCGGCTTCATCATCAACACTCGGACGAAGCTGAAGATCCGCATTCACCGCGGCATGGTTTTTTCTGGGCACACACCCTTTGGTGCTTCAAATTCGACCCAAACTTCTCCCCGTACGACAAGTACAGTCAGTATGCCTTGGACCTTGCCAAGGACAGGGGGCATCGATTCATCGAGCGGACAACGCCGTTGTGGCAGTTTGTCCTGATGGGCCTCCTGTATCTTTGGGGAGGCTGGCCCTGCGTGATCTGGGGCGGTTTGCTTCGACTGGTGTATGTCTACCACATCACGTGGCTGGTGAACTCCGCGACGCACACCTGGGGCTATCGGAACTTCGACACGGATGACCGATCACGCAATCTCTGGTGGGTGGCACTGCTCGGTTTCGGTGAGGGCTGGCACAACAACCATCACGCCTATCCATCCTCGGCGCGGCACGGCCTGAAACCCTGGGAAATCGATTTCAGTTGGATGGCGATCCGCGTCATGTCCTGGATCGGCCTCGTCTCGGATATCCGCCTGCCGGGAAGCGGAGCTGCCCGCTTGCGAAGATGATACTCGTCACATCCAACAGACACCTTCTGGATCACGCCACGTCCGAGACGAAACTTCGTCCGGGCGGATCCCCTATCAGCCTCACAAACAGAATCCAAGGAGACATCCTCCTATGACCACAACAACGACGACGGACCCGCGGATCGATATGACGCCACGAATCGTCCACCCCATGCACCCTAAAGGTTCGCGCGCACGGGTTCTTCTGAGCAGCGTGTTCGGTCCCTACGCCCAGGACGACGAATACGGCAGCCGCAAGATCAACCCGATGGAGCTGTATCACAACCAGGTGACGCGCGTGCAGGGGCCGTTCTCGCTGCGCATGTTCCATCGTTCCTGGGGGCTCATGATGATCCAGGCCAACATCGGTGCGCCCAGCACCCTTCTGGATTTCCCCCACCTGGACCGCTTCATCCAGGAAATCTCGACGAATGAGTACGACATTGTCGGCATCAGCTCGATCATCCCGAACATCGGCAAAGTGCGGAAGATGTGCGAACTGATTCGCGAACACTTACCCGCCGCCACAATCGTCGTCGGCGGCCATGTGGCGAACATGCCGAACCTGGACGAGCGGATCGACGCCGATCACATCGTCAAGGGCGAGGGCGTGCGCTGGATGCGCCGGTTCCTCGGCGAGGATGAAAATAGCCCCATCGAGCATCCCCGGATCCAGTCCGGCATCGGGGCCCGCATCATGGGGGTCAACCAGTCGGAAAAGCCGGGCGAAGTCGCTGCCACGCTGATTCCCTCTGTGGGCTGTCCCCTGGGGTGCAACTTTTGTTCGACCTCGGCGATGTTCGGCGGTAAGGGCCACCACGTTCATTTCTATGAGACCGGCGACGAACTCTTCGAGGTGATGTGCGGGCTGGAGCGGGATCTTCATGTCCGGTCGTTCTTTGTCATGGACGAGAACTTCCTCATGCACCGAAAACGGGCGTTGCGGTTGCTGGAATTGATGAGTGAACATGGCAAATCATGGGCACTGTATGTCTTCAGCTCGGCGAACGTACTGAACCTCTACACGATGGAACAGTTGGTCAGTCTGGGAATCTCCTGGGTCTGGATGGGCCTGGAGGGCGATGGCTCGAAGTACACCAAACTCCGTGGCTCCGACACTCACGAACTCGTGCGGACGCTCCAGTCCCACGGAATTCGCGTTCTGGGTTCAACCATCATCGGGCTGGAAGAACACACGCCGGAGAATATCGACGCAGCCATCGATTACGCAGTCAGCCATGACACGGACTTTCACCAGTTCATGCTCTACACACCCATCCCCGGCACGCCCCTGCACGCCGAACATAAGGCTGCCGGAACACTGCTGGATCCCAGTGAATTCAGCGATGCCGACACACACGGTCAGCACAAGTTCAACTTCCGACATGCCCACATCAAGAACGGTCAGGAATCTGAATTCCTGCTCCGAGCCTTTCGACGCGACTTCGAGGTAAACGGGCCCAGCATCATCCGGCTGACACGAACGATGCTCGCGGGCTGGCAGCGATACAAGAACCATCCCAACCGCGGAGTGCGCGAGCGCTTCGCTTGGGACAGCCGCGAACTGGCGACCTCTTATGCCGGGGCTTTGTGGGCGGCTCGGCACTGGTTTCGGGACAACCTCGCCCTGTTGACGAAGAGCTCACGGATCCTGAAGGACCTCTACCGCGAATACGGGTTCAAGTCTCGGTTCGCAGCGCCGCTTGTGGGTCGTTATTTGCGGTTCAAGATGGCGAGCGAGAATCGTCGCCTTCGCCGAGGCTGGACCTACGAGCCGCCGACATTCCGCGAAACCAGGCAAGCCGTTGCGGCGGGAAGTCTCGGTTGATTCTCTCGGTCCGGCACTACTGATGCAGCAGCGCGGTCGTGAATGGAGTGATGTCATTGCCGTTCGCGAAACCCGATCCGTCCAGATCGCTCGCGGCGATGTGATTGGGGTTGGAGTCGACACCGACCAGGACATCGACGAACAGGGGGATGTCTTCAGGCCCCACCGAACCATTTCCATTCAGGTCGCCCGCAAGAACCTCGGTGACATTCATCACCTGTCCCATCGGCGGATTCAGAATGGTCTGTGTGATGCCGCTTGGCCAGGTGATCTCAATGCGATCGACGGCACCATCCTGACCGATGCCGAAATGCTGGATCGGGCTGTCGGTGTTCGCGAAACCGTTTCCCACACGCAGATAGCGATGGATCTCACGACCGGCGCTGGTGAACGCGACGCAACGCGCTCCGATCGCCGAGCGATTCGATAGGACGCCCGTCAGACGAAGGGCCGTCCATCCATTCGCGTTACCCTGGTTTTGCCAAAGGATACTATCCTCCTGCGAGTCGACGGGACCATTGGGGACGCCGCCATTATTGGCGTAGATGTCCACGAATCCGTCCTGATCATAATCCCCGATGGCCATGCCGTGACATCGAGTCGGCCCGTTGGCGAGGATTCCGGAACTGGCTGACACATTGGTCGCCAGAAGTCTGCCCGATCCGTTCGGTGTTATCAGAAACAGCACGTCATCAAATCGGCAACAGGGGCGGCCGGTTCCGATGAAAATATCGGGATATCCATCGGCGTCGAGATCGCCCGTATTGTGGCCCATGTCGGGCTGGCCGGTCAGGCCGCTCCCGGCGGTCACGTTTGAAAATGTGCCGTCGTGATTGTTGCGGTACAGTTCGCTGGGTTGGGGTGCGTTGGGCTCTTGAAACTTCGGCAGGAAGATATCCATCCACCCATCGTTGTCGAAATCCTCCAGGACCATCCCGAAGTTTTGGTTGGGGCTTTCCACGCCGGCGGCCGCGGCCACGTTGGTGAAGGTTCCATCGCCATTGTTTCGATAGAGGAGGTTCGGCCCGCTGCGATTGCCCACGGCAATGTCCGGCCATCCGTCGTTATTGAAATCGCCCGAACTACAGTGATGATATTGGCCCACCTGAGTGATTCCCGCCGTGAATGAAACATCGATGAAAGACATCCCGCCCTCGTTGCGAAACAGCCAGCAGGCTGCGCTTGAGTCGGACGTCGAGACAAAGATGTCCACATCACCATCGCGGTCGTAGTCCAACGCCGTACCCCCGAAGTCTCGCGAAGGCTGCACGGCATCAGGGGCGAGAATACTCACATCGTTCAGCCCCCCGCCGGTGTTCAGATCGTTCCTCAGGAGTTGATTCCTCACGGGCCCCGAGACAAACCCGCCGCTGATAAAATACACATCGTTATCGCCGTCGTTGTCAAAGTCCGCGACGAGGGATCCCCACGTGGATCGGTTATCGAAGGCGATACCCCAGGCGCTGCTGGCATCCTCGAAGGAGTGATTGGGCAGTTGACGGAAGAACCGATTGGGCATCTCCGCATTGCCCTCGATGATATCGAGCAGACCGTCGCCGTCGATATCCACCATGGAGGCCCCACGACCGAGGCTGTGGCTCGTGGTGCCGGTCTCGGGTGCTCGATCGATAAAGGTGACTTGGGCTTGGCTCCGGCCGAAACCGGCAAGAATGATGATGGCAGCAAGGCACATGCGGCCCTGGATTATGCTCATTTCCGTCCCTCCGTCCGTGTCTCGCCATCCGATATTGTAGCGAATTTCACTACTCATTCAAAATCCCCTGCGGGAAAACGTTCAAAACAGGTGCGAAAAGGGGTTTTCTCTGGGGTGCCGCCACTAATGCGGTGGTCACACACAAGTTTTGGTGTCTGTGCCGCACGAGGTTGATACACTTCTCACATACGACATTAGAGCCCCCCGCACACCGAGCAATTCGGATTTCGCTCCATGCGCACCGTTCGAATGCGCATAGTCTCCAGGTTGATCCGCAGCATCCGTCCAA
>CAYXGR010000027.1:6926-16863 GCA_964464525.1 uncultured Planctomycetaceae bacterium | reverse complement strand
ACCGACGGCAAGCTCATGCTCGTGGATCATCGACTGCGCATGAATGATCCCGTGACGGGGCGATTGCCCGGGACGATGGACAACCAGGGATCCCAAGCCATCCCCCACGAGGGCGCCTTCATGCTATAGTATAGGCCCCGTGGAATGAGCAACCAGATGTGACATGGGATGGATTTGGTTTACATGGAGAAACATCAATGCCCGAGCCAGTAAGCGGCCCTCATGCGGCCGACTTTTTTAGCGTACGTTCCCTGCTGACTGAAGACGAGCGTCAGATACAGGATGCCGTCGCGCGATTTGTAGACGAGAAGGTGTTGCCCGTCGTTCCGCAGGCCTTTGAGGATCATCGTTTTCCCGCCGAGCTTGTTCCGGAGATTGCCGCGATGGGCCTTCTCGGCTGCAACATGGAGGGCTACGGCTGCGCGGGGCTGAACAATGTTTGCTACGGTCTTGTCTGTCAGGAGCTTGAGCGGGGGGACAGCGGGATTCGTAGTTTTGTCTCCGTTCAAGGCAGCCTGTGCATGCACCCCATTTTTGCCTACGGCAGCGAGGCGCAGAAGGAAAGATGGCTGCCGGGCATGGCCCGCGGGAAGATCATCGGATGCTTCGGCCTGACCGAGCCGGATGGAGGCTCCGATCCCGGTACAATGAAGACCCGCGCCAAAAAAGAGGGCGGTGACTGGGTTCTCAACGGGGCCAAGATGTGGATCACCAACGGGACAATCGCGGACATCGCGATCGTCTGGGCCGAGACCGATGAGGGTGTTCGCGGGTTCATCGTCGAGAAGGACATGCCGGGCTACACGACGCGCGACATCCTGCGGAAGTTTTCGCTCCGTGCGTCGATCACGTCCGAACTGTTTTTCGACAATGTACGGGTTCCGGAAGAAAATAGGCTGCCGAACGTGGTGGGGCTGCGCGGCCCATTGGGTTGCCTGACGCAGGCGCGATTCGGCATCACCTGGGGTGCGATCGGGGCGGCGCTGGCGTGTTATATCGAGGCATTGGAGTACGCCAAGGTCCGGGTTGTGTTCAAGCGGCCGATCGCCCATACCCAGACGATACAGCGACGGTTGGCCGACATGGCGCGGCGGATCACGACGGCGCAGTTGTTATCTCTTCAGTTGGGCCGGCTGAAGGATCAGGGCGCGATGCATCATACACAGGTCTCGATGGCGAAGTGGAACAATGTGCGGATGGCGCTCGATATTGCCCGAGATGCGCGAGACATTCTGGGCGCCGGGGGGATCAGCATCGAATGCTCACCGATTCGTCATATGTTGAATCTGGAGAGTGTGATCACCTATGAGGGAACAGAGACGATTCACGAGCTGATCGTGGGTCGGCATATTTGCGGAAAGGAAGCTTTCTAGGGTGTGTATTTAACGACCGAAGCCCAGATTACTGATCCAACTCGGTGATGCGAGCGTGGGTCTGTTTCGACCGCCGCACAAGATCACCGCGATATCCGAGATGGCCTTTCGGACCGGGTTGCCCTGAGAGACGGGTTGGCCGAGGTCGGCGGCGGCGGATAATGATTTGTAATGATTGGGCACGACTCCGAGAACCTTTTTGCCAATCTTTTCTTCCAGCGTGGCGACCTCGACACTGTGAAACTTTCCGTTGTAGCGATTGACCACGTATTCGATCTTGTCGGTCGGCACTTCCCAACGATATAGGGCCTCCGCCATGCGCCCCGTGTTAATGATGCCGGGCACGGTCAACTGCGTCACGATCAGAAGTTTATCACAGGCCTCTATGGCGCATCCGGTGAGGGGATCAAGCTTTCGGGGGAGGTCTATGACAACAAAGGGGAAGGCAGCCATCGTGGCCTCGAGGATACTCTTCATGGCCACTTCCTGGATGGCGTTGGCTTGATCGAGACGATTGGGGCGGGGCAGGACGGAGATGCCCGAGGGAAGCTCGAGCATGACATCCTCGACATCCTGCTGATTGATCGAAGTATTGTTGATGAGATCGAAAGTGGTGTATCTGGGATTCAGATCCCACGCCTGCGCGACAGTTCCCAGTTCGAAATCGGCGTCGATAATTCCCACCGAGGGGGACAATTCGGAAATCGCCATGGCCAGATAACAGGCCAGGGTGGTGGTTCCGGAGCCGCCCGAGGTTCCGATGACACAGATTGTTTTTCCCAGGGGGGGCGGTTCCGAGATTTCGTCGAGGGCACGACGAATGGCCACGAGCAGATCGTTTTCGTCGATGGGTTTGGAAGTCAATTGACTGCAACCGGCACGCTGGGCGGTGATGCACTTGTTGACGTCGTTGGTACCCGTCACGCCGACCACAGCCAGTCCTGATTTGATTTCCAGGGATTCGACAATGGCATCGAGGGCGTCGGCATGGTCGAGATCGATGATGAGGGCTTCGACATGTTCTATGCCCAGGGCGGTTCGGAGGGATTCACGATCGAAGGTTTCGGCGATGATCTCGTAATCTTCGAGCGATCGAATGATGGGTTCATCAAGATGGTGGATGCAAATCTTTTTGCGGCTCACTGGAATTGTCCTCGAGAAATAATATTCGAACTTCGGCCGTATTGGACGCGATTCTCACCGCGTTCACACTGGATTGCATCCTAAACCCGGGATCGACAGGCCCGATGTCCGAGGGGCTCACCGGTTTCTAAAACCGGCGCCTCAGTTACCGGTCAGAAACCGGCCCCACGGGGGTTTTGGATCACCCTTTTATTCACATCTCGGCTTGGTTGATCGGCCTTGTGCGTGTTTCGCTTTCGATCAATCTCAAATCAGGCGTCCGATATCGCAACAATCTTCCTTCCTGTCAAGAATTGGTGGATGGAAGCTTATGGGGCATGCATCGGGTTCCGATATGGACCCTGAACGAACCTTGGTTTGTCACCGGCAATAGTTCTGAGTGCGAGGATTGAGAGATGTCGAAGCTGGAACCAGATATAGCCACAATCGACGAAGGATACTGGCGTCGTTTTGTCAGACGCGCGATCGCACCGCAGCCCAAGTCCGACGTTCAAAGGGGCGCGCCGCGATACCCTTATTGCACCGAAATCAAGTTGACATTCGAAGACGATGGACGGGCGAGCACGCGGAGCCTTACAACGCTCAACATATCCGTGACCGGTCTAACAGCAAAAGGCACTCTGGAAATTCCGATGGATTCCGAGGTGCTGCTGGAACTGAGCCCGGAAGGCTCACCCTTTCTGGTTCGCGGCACAGTTGTGCACTGCACACAGACCGTCGGAGGATACAAGATCGGGATCGATTTGGCGTTTCCCAAGGGATCTGGGGAAGTATAAACCACACACACGGCGATACAATTTATGAGCGCATACACATTTTTAATCGGCTTAATCGTTCTGGTAAACGGCCCGACGCCTGCAACCGCATCTGAAACTCACGAACCGGATATCGAATCGGCCCACATGCGGATCGACAACAGCGAGCCAAACCTTGATCGAACTACCGCTAGCAGTCATCCTGACTGGCGGAATGAAGCGCGTAGTCTTATTTGGGATCGATTGCCGCATATTCCGAGCGATATCTGCGATCAGTGCATAAATATAGGGGACATGATACGAAGAGGAATTACAAAGTATGTTATTCCCGTAACCGCTCAATCGACATCCACCCATCCGGTAACCACCCACTCCGTGATGGGTGGCGTGGGCGAATTTCAATCGAGGGCCATAGACCAACCGTTGATCGAATTGGATCGGGTTCATCCAACGGACAATCAGGCGGTTTCTCCATGGTGGGCCGGACAAACCGCCTTACTGGCTGCCTCGGACTTTGGAGGCGATGATTATTTCCCCGAGATGCTCGGACCGACAATGCGGGAGGCGATCGCGCTTTCGCGTGTGGATCATAGCGATTTCGGGATGGAGGCTCCCCCGGAGAGTGCGGACCCAACGCTATTCAATGGGGATGAACCGATTGAAGATCATTCGAAAGGGGAAACGGCGGTTGCCGCGGAATCGAGTACCCAGGACTCGAATGATCACAATAGCGAACCTCCAGTTGAACCATTGGAATTCGAAACACCCAAGGCACTGGATCAAGTGGAATCCGTTGGGGATGTGACACCGGATAAAGGGAATGATTCGGCGCCCGTTGAAGAAGAGCCGGCCGAGATTGATACCGATCCGGAAATCATCAACAGACGATCGGAAGCAAAGGACTTTCAGGATTTTGAAAGCCCTTCGTCCATCGTGATGCCGAGCGACCGATACCCAGCAAAAGTTGTACCCATCAGCCCCAAAGTGACTGGTGAAGGATCCGGCACGATCCGGATCCAGCAGGTCGACAATCCACCCAATGATGTGATTCCGATTCCATCTCTGACACATCTGACGTGGCATAAACGGCAACCGAAACTGATCCAGGTGATGGTGGATACATCGATCGCAATGAAAATGGATGCTGCGATCGATCGGGCGGAACTTGTGGATCCAAGCACCGCGGATATCCGTATTCCGTCACCGAAACAAGTTATTCTCGTCGGCAAGCATGTCGGCACGACTCAATTGACGCTGAAGTCCGGGGACGAAGAGCGACTGTTTCGTGTCTCAGTGGAGCCGAATGTTTCCGACTTATCCGCGTTAATCCAATCGATCTCACCCCGATCGAATGTTCGCATCCATACCCTCAAGGGACAGATTATTTTATCGGGCCGTGTTTCGGACGCGGAAAGCGCTCGTCGGATTGAGGAGCTTGCGCGGGTCTATCAAGGTGGCGATGTCATCAATCATCTCTCGGTGTCGGGGGTGCAACAGACGTTGTTGCGAGTGGTTGTGGCGGAGGTGAACAAGGATGCCACGCGGAGACTGGGAATTAACTGGGCGCTCGGGGGATCGTCTCTCTCCAGAGGTTTCTTCCTGGGAAACAATCTGAATCAACTCAATCCGACGACATTCACGAGTTCCGGCGTGACGGATCTGACGCGCGGCCAATTAACGTACTCTGTATTACCGACTTCGAACGGCCCGAACACAAATATCACGTTTGGCTTTCCCCGTGCGGAGCTTCAGTTTTTCCTGAACGCGTTGCGATCCAATGGTCTGGCGCGAACCCTGGCAGAGCCGAACCTGATCGCCATCAGTGGACAAACGGCCTCGTTCCTCGCGGGCGGGGAGGTTCCGATCCCTGTGACTCAAGGGGGTGCCGTGGCCGGGGCGATCACGATTGACTACAAGGAATTCGGAGTTCGGCTTGCCTTCACGCCGACCGTTGTCGGCGAACAGGTGATTCGCCTTCACGTGATGACCGAGGTGAGCGACGCGGTGCCGGGTTCCACACAAATCGGCTCAACCCCCCTCTTCAGCTTCCGGACGCGTCGGGTTGAATCGACGATCGAATGCGGTAACAACCAGACCTTCGCGATCGCGGGACTGTTGAGCGAGCAGGTGAACGCAATTGCCTCGAAAGTTCCGGGCCTCGGAGATCTGCCGGTTCTGGGGCCGATGTTCAGTTCGGTGGACTATCAGAAGTCGAACACAGAGCTGATTGTATTGGTGACGCCGCAATTGGTCGAAGCGCTGAACCCTGGGCAGGTTGGTCCCATCCCCGGCTCATCCATCACCGAACCGACAGATTACGAACTTTTCGGCCTGCAAAAGCTTCAGGGGATTTCGCGGACACCGCCCGAAGACGATGAGGCCATTATCGAGGAGATGGAATTCGGAAACATGGTTTCGAAGCCACGCAATGCACGCACGGCGAAACGACTTCACGGTCGATGGGGGATGGAGGACACAGAGCCGGATGCCAATTGAGAATAATCACCCACAGGATGAACCTATGTCCGAAAATAATTCTACGCCAAACGAATGCGAATCGCACGATCCTGAGATGACGAGTGAGAGTGCGGAAGATATCGCCACATCGGCTCCAGTAGCGATGGAGTCCGCTCCGGATTCCGCCGCCGAGGGGCCGCCGGTCGAGATCGAGAGCATTATTCAGAATTATCGCATCATCGAAACGGTGAGCGAGACGTCCACAAGCATCGTCTATAAGGCGGAAGAGAAACAATCGCGTCGGAAAGTCGCGATCAAGATCATCTACAATCGATCCCTTCCCAACTCGGATCGGATTAATCGTGCCCGGGTCGAAATCGATCGGCTTCGGCATTTATATCATCCCGGCATCGCCCCGCTTCTTCGGGCAGGGACAACGGAAGAGGGGCACAGTTTTTTCGTCAGCCAGTTCATCAAGGGCGTAACGCTCGATGAATATATTGGAATCCATAATCTCGGGATCGGCGATCGGCTGGCGGTGTTTATGAAGTTGTGCGGCGCCCTGAACCATGCCCATCAACACTGCTTGCTGCATCGAGACTTGAGGCCCAGCAACATCATTATTGACGGGAAATGTAATCCGATCATCGTCGGGTACGGTGTCGCCGCGGTGACCGACGTGGATGTGGGAAACGCTTCATCCAATTTCGCAAAACGAGAACTGAGAGAGTTTCTGGCCTACAAGAGCCCGGAACAGGTGGCCGGCAAACTTTACGACATTGATGTCCGGAGCGACTTGTATTCACTCGGCGTGATTCTGTACGAGTTACTGACGGATCGTCTTCCGTACGAATCGGATGCCGAGGAATGCAAGGCCCTGGTTCAGGCGATCGAGAAGGAGATGCCGCCGAAGCCAACGACGATCAAACCTACCCTGCACGCGGATCTCGAGGCAATCGCGTTGAAGGCCTTGGAAAAAGTTCCTGCGGCACGGTATCAGAATGTTTCGGCAGTATCGCGCGACCTGGATCGCCACTTCGAGCAACGGCCGGTCGAGGCCCGGCCCGCCGGTGCATTTTATGAATTCCGAAAGCTCGCGTCACGACACAAGTCGCGATTCATCTCTGTCGCCGCGACCAGTGTCGCGATATTACTGTTCGGCTTACATATTCATATGACCACGAAAAAAGCAAGTGAGCGCTTGCTGCAGGAGGAGCGTGAACGTACGGCCGCCGAGATCGCTCATCGGGTGTCATCCGAACAACTCGCAAGGGAGCGAGAGGCGAAGATGGAAGAGATGATTGACACCGAGCAATCCCAGCGCCGGCAGGCGGAGGCGAATATCGAATCGCTTCAAGGGCGATTGGGACAGGCGGAGGCAACCGGGCGAGAGGCTCAGATACGGGCGGATCAGGCCGAAATCGCCCTGGCCGATGCTCACGAGATAGCCCGCTTCTGGCCGGCCCTGTTCCAGAAAAACGGTCAACGAGGCGTTATGGGGGAGGAAATTGCCGCCGTTGATATCTTGTCAAAGGGAGCACAGGCCGCGGCGCAGGCTTTTGGTGATAGATCCGGGCTTCGCGCCTCGTTGTTGAATGATCTGGGACTCGCATATCGTAATCTCGGCCTGCCGAACCAGGCAGCCGACCTGGCACAGAAGGCCTGGGTGGTCAGAACGGAAACATTGGGCGAGACACATGTAGATACCATAGCCGCCCTGAACAACCTGGCCTCCGACCTGTTTGCACAAGGGAAACACGAGGAGGCGGAACCGTATTGCCGCGATTTGGCGCGGCTTTCGGAGCAGGCATTTGGCGGAGACGATCCGAGAACATTGACCGCGATGAATAATCTGGCGATGGCGCTTCACGCCGTGGGAAAACTGGATGAAGCGGGCGAGGTATTGGGCCGAACCGTCGATGGGCGCCTTCGCGTTCTCGGGAAGACGCACCAGAAGACAGGCATGTCGATCCGCGAACTCGCCTTGATTCAATTCGATCAAGGCAATATGGATTCTGCTATTGATCTATTTTCTCGGGCACACGCCGCATTGGAGCCGGATTTGTCGCCCACACATTGGCTGATAGCCGATATCGATAGCCGTCATGGAGAATGTTTGGTGCTGATGGATCGATATGATGAGGCGGAGCCCCTTCTGTTGTCGGCCTACACCACACTCGATCAGCAACTCGGATCGAAGCGACCGCAGACACAATCGGCACTGGGCCGGATCGTATCTTTATATACAGCTTGGGGTAAACCGGGTGAGGCCGAGAAATGGAGTGATAAAACAGGAAAGCGAAACACGTCCAAACACCCGATCGTCAAAAAATCAAAATAATTCAGAGGCACGCTTGTTTGTTTTTGGATAGAGGATCGTTCGCACCCCCTACCTGATTGTTCGACTTAATCGCATGGGGCGGATCTTGCATTCGATGCTATCGCGATTGATCAGATCAGTTGTTCATCGCTCCCTGATCGATCCAGTCGCGGACCAGTGCGAGTTCCGTCGATGTCAGTCGTCGACCGATCAACGGCATGGTGTCGCCGACCGGTGGTGAATCCGAACTGACCTTCAGAAAGAGGAGGCTGTTGGCCGAATCGCCAGGAATAACCAGGGTCAGGCTAGGATCCAGCGTGCTCTTCTGATTGATGAGCATGGCGAATGACTGGCCAGCGATCAGTCGCAAGGGAATACCCTGTTGATCGGCGAATCCACCGGTGACATGACAACCGATACAAAGATCGGTGAAGATTGGCTGGATATCGCTGGAGAATGAAACCGCTTGGCCAGACGATGGCCCCGGCGTATTGGCCTGCCCCTGACATGCGAGTCCGCAGGTCGCGAAACCCAAAGATAATCCCAAACACCCCAAGGTCCGATAGGATCGTGAATGACTTCTGGTCGGGTGTCGCCTGGTGGTATTAAGCATCTTCTGTTTCTCCCCGATAGGACTATTCTCTTCCACCCCTCGCCTATTGCGTCATGGCTCGGATTTCGATGAAACCCCAGACAGAGCCTTGATCTTAACACGCAACAAAGGATTGAACCGTTTTTTTGCAATGCGATCGCCGGTCTCAGGAATATTACTCGGAATACCCCGCAGTGTCAGTACGCACTGATAACTTGCGGAATCGTCGAACAGAGGGATTTCATTTGAGTAAGCCATTCTTCAAGAAGGAAGATGCGCGGGTCGCCGTCATCCTTGGAATCGTGATTCTGGGTTGTGCGGGCCTGAGTCTTCGCTATTGGTCAAAGTTGAGTGAGCGATACGGCAGCGATCCACGCGAATCAAGTCCGGCCGACGGGCTTGTTCTGCATAATCCGGAATTTCACAAGTATCGGATCGAAGAGGACAAGCAGTATCTCTGGGCCAGCGGGTCCATGGATCCGAAACAAGGTGAATCCGATTGGTTTGATCTGACCGGTTCACCCCTCCCGCTCCAGAAATTTGACTACGGCATCGGTCGAGATCGAATTCGGTCAATCGACAAACCGATCTTCGTAAAGCCGGACGATCCGCGGCTTGCAGCCTTTTGGTCCAAGCGTGGAGAAACAAACGTAGACAACATACGGATCATTGGGTACGAGAACGGGGGGGTGGCCCGCGCCTATCCGGTTGCGCTTCTGGATCGTCATGAATTGGTGAACGACAGCGTCGGCGGCAAGCCCGTGACCGTGGGTTGGTGACCATTGGACCAGTTGTCCGTGGTCTACGGACGAGAAGTCAAGGGGAAGGTAACGACATTCGGGACGACAGGTTACACCTTCAATAATATTTTTGTTTTGTATGATCGCCTGACGGATACGGTCTGGTATCCACTGAAGGATGGGGCGTTTGATGCCATTGGTGGAGAAAGGCGGGGGGATCAAATCCCATTTCTCGGGAAGCCGCCGATTATGAAGCTGCGTGAATGGCGGGAGGCGAATCCTGAGACAGACGTACTTTTGGAAGATGCGCGCAACCTGGATCCGGAGTAGATCATTTAATCCTGAAGGCTTGAACGCATGAGGTGGACGAGTTCGCCAGGAAAGTTGAGAAAGAATCTCGCACATGACCCCTGAGTATCCTGAGAATGAAGCTTGGATGAGGGCGATGAACAAGCTCCGGCAGGACAAAGAGGAGACTCACGCATTGCTCGAGGAAGATCTCAGGCCCAGCTATCTACCCATTCAAGTCGAGGAATCCTCGTCGAAAGAACGGAATC
>CAYXGR010000027.1:0-6826 GCA_964464525.1 uncultured Planctomycetaceae bacterium | reverse complement strand
AGGCCCAGCTATCTACCCATTCAAGTCGAGGAATCCTCGTCGAAAGAACGGAATCGCACGCGGCAGACTTGACGTACCTCGATCGGGGGGCAACCCTGTTGGGAGCATGCAGATCTATTCCCAACAATTGTATCGCACTCCTATATAATCCAGTGCACGGCATTTTCAAGTGCCATTCGTTGCCCGGATGAGATCGATGAAGATCTTGAATTCAACACCTGTATTCAAGAAGGAGGCAACTCCGGAAATAGCCGGTGAACTTCTGGATTGTGCACGGGCCGCAAAAACCGCGTGCATGGCTATTGAGGGGGCACGCCATGAAATGGATACAGAGCGGGCTGTCGGCGAACTGGCCCGGGAGGCCGGGATGTTGGCGGAATTCGATCCCGCGCGTATGTTGACCGATCGGAATGTTGCCCTGGCGTTTTGGATCAATCTGTACAACACGCTGGTGATACACGGGGCCCTTCATTTTCGCATCCGTCGCTCGATTACCGAAATTCGTGGTTTTTTTCGACGAGTGGCCTATCTCATCGGCGGTCATATTTACACCCTCGACATCATTGAGCACGGTTTTTTGCGAGAAAATCGCGGTCATCCCATTCGCATTTTTGTGCCCCAGTTGATGCCGTGGGATCGTCGACGGAGACTGGTTATCCGGCCGATGGATACCCGTGTACATTTTGCCCTGAACTGCGGCGCGACTTCCTGCCCACCGATCCGACATTACACAGCCGACAAGCTCGATGCGGAATTGAATCTGGCCGTGCGGGCATTTCTCGCGGGTGGCGGTGTGGCAATTGATCCGCAGACCGGCGGCGTTCTCCTGTCTCGAATATTTCTCTGGTATGCGCGCGATTTCGGCTGGACCCGACGCCGACAATTGGAATCGATTCTTCACTATTTGGACGAGTCGACACGGCGGGATTTTGTTTCCGCAGCCGCACGAGGTATTCGGTATTTGGACTACGACTGGAGTTTGGGTTGAAAAAGTCAAAAAGTCAAAAAATAAAAATAACAAAAATAATAACAACGGGGCTTGGGTGAGGGTGGTGTTGGGTATGCTAACCGCCCCGATAGGGCCGGGGTGTGTCAGTATGGCACCCGTCCAGACGGATTACTCGGTTGGCTTTGGGATTCCCTGCATCGTTTCCGATTGTTCGTTTGTGAGTGCATCGAGGACATCCGCCCGCTTTTTGACGCATTCATTGAATTTCTGAAGCAACCGGATCTCCACTTCGGTCGTGGGAATAAACTCCGTGTATTTTGCCGTCAATTCCGCGAGTCCGGTGGGAGCCGTCATCGACACCAGGTCAGTATCGCAACAGATAGACGCGATTCGATTCAGGGCATCGGGAGAGGCGTCTTCGGTAATGGCGTCTGTGAGCTTTTCGAGGACCGATTCCCGTCCGGTCTCGAGCCGTCGCTTGACCAGTCCCAGCCATTGTTCATAGGGCGAGAGTGGACCGCATGAGGCGGCGTCGATATCGAACCAAAAAACACAGCGGCCCCGGATGGCCCGTTGCGATTCCCCTTTATCACGCGCGGTGAAGCAAAGTTGAACCGCGCGCGAGGGTGCGAATTTAAGGCCGCACGACAGCGATGCGATTCTTCGGACGGCAAGCGGCGTGGAAATCACGGTCGCATCCAGAAGGTCGAATCGATTTCCGGCGCCCACCACGAGGATGTCTTCACCTCGAAGCATCGCCAACGAGATGGGCAACACCAACTCGGCGCGGACCCTGCGTTCTTTGGAAGTCGTGGCGGACTCCGCCGTATGGAACTCGTTTGATACCGCCAGTGAGAGTTTGTCGAGTTGTGCCGGGGGCTTCAGATCGGGTTTATCTTCGAATACGCGATCGATTGCGGCGGCAACATTCATTGGATTGCAGCCGAATCTTTCATAGGCCTCCGCATCAAGCAGCGTGAGATGCGTATAGACGCGCTGACCGCCCCGCGCGGTGTGTTCCCGACCCGCATAGCACGACCGACCAACGCAATAACGACCACTGGCTAATGGAAAGGTCATCAGCGCAACGGTGTCCGGTTCGGTTTCGCACAGGCTGTCGTGTGATGGAGAACGACGGGTGATTTCCGATTTCTCTTCCGATTGCACACCTACGCTCGAACTGATGACGCGATAGCCCTCGCCCGTAGGCGAACGAATAGAGGTGAAGATGGCCTGATCGGCGAGGACGGGGGCCACATCATTTTTATGGGGTCGATCTCCACCGTTGCTTATACGCGGTCCATGATCCATTCGAAGGGCTCCAGAATGCCACGTAGGGCGGTGTGCAAAGGGATCGGCACGACATACTCCCGATCCTGCGCAGTCGCGTAGCCGAGCGAGCCGACGACGCTGGTGGCGAAGAACTCGACATTTTCGAATCGGCTTTCGCACAAATTCCAGATGCGGTTCATGTTCGCCTGGACGAACTCTCGTGGATTGTCAAAGCTCTCGGGACAGTGGTCGGCCTTGCAGAGCAGGATAGCGACCGGAATTCGGCTCCGCTGACCGCGCCGCGTCGCATATAGACTATCGATGTAGCTGAGCATTTTCATGGCGAAGAAGTCGGGCTGTGTCGAGCCGTTGGCGGCCATCGCCGCGTCCACGAGCAGCATCAGGCCAGTGGATCGGTTGAGCAGGTTGTGAATGACGCTGAAGGTCTTGGGCGTGGCAACCTCCGCGGCGAGAGATTCCCCGGCCATGTCCGGCATCACCAGATCGATCCAGGGGGATCGATGTGCGTGTCGGCGAACCTGGTAGTAGGCCCAATACCACTGGTTGGCCTCCATGGGTGTTTTTGGGGGAAACACCCGGTGAGACATGTGGCTGATGACAGTTTGCTGGAGGTCGATCGAATAGGCGCCTTTAGGGACGGCCTCGAAATCGTGGGCGCGTTGCGACAGCATGTCGAGCAGGAATCCGAGATAGACCGTCTTGCCGACGTTGCTCTCGCCAATCACGCTGACGATATGCGGATCACGCTCCTGGGCGATGGCGTCCTGGACGAGTGACATCGGAGCGAAGCAATCACCACACAAAACCGCATCGGGTGTGTTTTCGTAATCACAGATCAGGCAGGTTGTAGGCGTGATCGTATCACTGAATTTCGTTGCCACCGTTGGATCCCCTCTTCCGGGCTGTTAGCGTGTGTGAATCAATTGTCATCCATGATGCTGAGGTCCAGTGCGCAGCGGAAACCCGTGTTGTGTGCTCGTGCCAGGCTGACCATGCCCGTTCGGAAGGCACCCGTTGATTGTGCGGGAAAGTAGGTATCGAAGGCCCCGCCGCGAACCGCCGACAACTGCATTTCGCCAACGATCATTCCCCCTTCGTTGTCGGCCATGTTGAAATCGCAGGCCGTCCATTCCCAGACGTTACCGATCAGTTGAAGTACGTGATTGGGTGCGGCCCCTTTGGCGTAATCGTTGACGGGCACCGTAGTCGCGATCCGCGAGGCCCAGATATTGCAGCGTTCGGTATCCAGTGCGTCTCCCCAGGGGTAGCGACGAAGTACATTGGCGACACTTCGGATTCGCCAGGTACACGCCATCTGCCATTCCGCCTCGGTCGGCAGGCGATAGCCCGCCCACTTTACATAGGCGGCGGCTTCGTAGGAGCAGATTCCAACGACAGGGTGCTCGGCCAAGGGTTTGCTGTGTCGGCCATCCCGCCAATAGCACGGTCCTGATTGGCCTGTGTGGTCCTTGAAATCGATCAGATGCGGCCAGATAGCCCTGGGCCAGAGATCGAGCTGTTCATAGGCGCCGGCGTCAACAAAATGCTGAAACTGCGCGTTTGTCACGGTATGGCGAGCCAGCAGAAAGGGATCGGTCTCAACGGTGATTTCGGTTGCGCCCGGATAGTCATTGATGGTCTGAGGCAATGAGGCAAACCCCTCGGGGACAATGGCGAATTGTTCATCAATGGAGTCCCGCGCGGATTGACGCGCTTTCTGAAGCCCCGGGTGGTTCTTCCATTCATCGGAATTCGTGAGTACATGACCGAATCGGCCGAGCTGTATACATCGATGCAATGGATCGGAGTCCAACGCGACGGCGTCTGCCGGGACGAACGGTTGGCGTTTGATCATCGGTGAGCGAGTCGATTTCGATCTCTTCCCATTCGACTTGCGCGAGAAGAGCTGTAACGCCATAATTCACCCCCCGAGTGGTTCGAGTGCCGAGACAAGCATCCTGAATATGGAGCTGGCTCGTCTCCCCGGTTCCTTGCCTTCCTTGCTTCATTCCACGACAGTGATCCATCGCGAATAATTCAGCGCGCCCAAGATTCGAATCCGGGACCACATGCATTCCGGACGCGTTTTTAGCCTCCGACGACCCGCCGTTTTGCGTCGCGACAGAGTTTCTGGAACCTTTCGATCGACTCCCTGGCCTTCTTGTCCTCCACGACCGGCACGTCGGTGTCCGCAGGTTCGCCGGCGGCGAGCGATTCCTCCGTCAATCCGTACACCGGCAGCAGATTGTTCTTGGAATCCGCGAGCCGCTCCAGTTCCTCCCTCAATTGCCGTTGCAATTCGGAGAGGTTGGACTGGGCACACTTCAGATCGGCCATTTTGGCATCCCACTCCTGTTGGAGGGTATTGATTTCGGACTCGCGTTGCTCCAGCTCTCGGCTCTTGTTTGCGAGGTGCTCGCCGAGTGCCGCCATTTCCGTTTTACGAGACTGGCTTTCCTCCAGGTCGCGTGAGATCGTTTCACGCTGGGATTCGAGAGATTCTCGGTCTTCGTCGACCTGCTTCCGCCAATGCTCCAGTTCTGCCTGGGCTTCGGCCAGTGCGGCAGTTTGTGCCTGCTGGGCATTCGTTTCTTCCTGGAAGATCGTCGTTCGTTCTTCAAGCTCCCGACCGGTCGTATCAAGGCGTTCTCGCTCGATCTCTAACTCTTCGGAACGCTGTTCGATCTCCTGGCGATCTCGAGTGAGACGTTCCTCGGTCTCGCTCAGGGTTGCTTCCAGCTCGGAGATAGTGGCGCGTTCGTTCTCGATTTCCTTCAACTGGGATTCGAGCTCGCCACGCTGCCGTTGGATCTCCTGCTCTTCGCGGGCGCGGACTTCATTTAATTCTTCGATTTCCCGCTCGATCTTGCGGCATTGCTCCTCACGCTGGTCCAGATCCACCTCACGCTGCTCCATTCGCCCGCACAGCTCGGTCTCCTGCTGTTCGAACGCCTGGGTTTCTTCGATGAGTCGCTCGTGATGCGCTTCGAGCGCCGATCGGGAATGCTCCAGTGCGTCTGTCCTGGCTTCGAGCAATTGGCGCAGGGCTTGCATCGCCTCGATGATCTCCGAGCCGAGGGCGCTGAGCTCAACAATATTGACATCTATATCGATTGTCGTATTATTTTTGTTTTCTGCCACGCCCACACTCATCCTCTCACCCTTTCCCACCAGGATTTTGGTTGCTGCTCGGGCTTGGATTCGGACTCCTCGATCAGATCCTTGATCGATTTTCGCCCCAGGAGCATGCGATACTTCACGCGTATCGCCTTTTGAACCTCCGGCTCAAGAGGAGCCAGTAGTGAATCGTTGTGAGCGGCGATCAGACAATCGATGGATTGCTCGCCGCCGCTCTTATGATATTCCGCGAGGATCGCCGCTGAAGACTCCTGATCCAGAATGGCGAGCAGGGCCTCCTCCTCCTTTGTCGGTTCGGAATGCTCTTCCTTCTTGGCTTCGGAGGTGGCCACCGTTTTAGAAGCGTCTTCGACAACGCTGTCCGACGACATTGCCTTCCGAAGAATTTCGATTTCTTCTGATTCTCCGACGGCGTCGTGTGCCTCGCCCGAATCCTCGCGGAGGGGCGCATCAATGTCTTCCACCTCGACAGCAGCAGACGCTAATTCCAATGGATCTTCCGCACGCTCCTCGGACTCCGATGGCAACCGATCGGTCTCAATCGGCCCGGACGCGGGCTGTTCCGAGGAGATGGTGTCCGTCGCAATCTGTTGGATCTGCTCGGCACCAGCTTCAGCGAACTGAATGGCCTTCTGACGGAATTGATTCTGAACATCGGCGACGGCCGTGGTCCATAGAGAGAGCTTGGTCTCCAGGTCCGCGAGGGCGCGTGCCACCGCCCCGTCGTCAGGCGGTACTAACGATTGCATGATGTCTGTCCCCGCTTCCATGACCCCCCCGGGATGCACGATGAATCGGTTGCGCAGAGAAGACCGCAAGGCTGCCTCCAACCTGCGGTGATTAAACTATAAATTTCATTTTGCCGGTGTGCGGGAATATTCTTCGGAGAAGTTTTTGCAAGTGCATATTTCCGGGCGGAGGAGGAAGGTGAATAGCGATTAGCGAAAGTTATCGGTCGGGGACGAGCGGAAGTGGTTGGTTTCGATTTCGCCCTTCCAACTCGATCGGGTCCTCACGGGGTCCATGACAAAATCGGCGGATTCCATTGCCGTTTCGGCTGGGCAGTTTTATTGTTTGCCACCGGCTTCAGCCGGTGGTAGACGCCATTCACAATTCCCCTCAGCCGGCTTCAGCCGGGCTTTCATAACTCAATCCCGCTGAGCGTTCCAAAACAGCCCCGTTCACGGGGCTTACCCATCCGAGCCCCGAGCGCAAGCGAGTGGGGCCGATGGTCAACGGCCTACTCCAGCAAGAACCCCACATTGACGCGCCGCAGTCCTGAATATAACCCGCGTAGAGTGTCATCGACCCGGCCGCACGGACTGGAAGTCCGTGGCTCGTCACAGTGGTTCGCACCGGTTGGAAACCGGTGCCACAGTCCCGCCTGAACTGTCATGGACCCGATCCTGGGTTTGTGGGTGTCCTGGCATTGACTCTACGGGATGT
>CAYXGR010000026.1:13519-16961 GCA_964464525.1 uncultured Planctomycetaceae bacterium | reverse complement strand
GTCTATGCATTCATGGCGGCTCAGCCGGGCATGATCATGCTGTGTTCGAGCGTGCGATGCGGGCGCACACCGACCCACTACGCACCGATGCGAGTATATCCACGGCGTGACTCAGGGGAACAACTTCCAACGAGTTAGACTCACGTTATATTGCGACTCACGTGGTCAGACAGCCCGGGTTTGCTCCAGCCTGTCCCGAATTGCAGCGGATGCATTGCCCCTGCTCTCGATATTATTGCTCTGTTCGCCGACGATATCCTCGAGCAGTCCGTGCAGTCGCTTGATGTTTCGGTACACCATGTCGGCCAGCATCTTTCGTTCGACACCCGCCATGTCTTCGTCCGACATGAGCAAGGTCGTTGGAAGAAGAATCCCGTTGATCTGGCTGCGCATTTCATGTCCAAGCAGTGAGACCACGCCATTCTTGAGCTGGTCCACTTCCTCGACGTTCTTCAAACGCAAATAGACCTTGATTTTGGCCTGGAGCTCATCTTCCGCGAACGGCTTGGTGATGTAGTCGTCGGCGCCGGCCGCGTACCCTTCAAGCCGCTCGGAAACGAGCGCCTTCGCCGAGACCATGATGATCTTGGTCTGACGGAGCGAGGGTGTCGCGCGCATGCGCCGGCACACTTCGTATCCATCGATTCCGGGCATCATGATGTCGAGCAACGTGATGTCCGGCCTGAAGTCATTCGCAATCTCCAGTGCCTCCTCGCCGGATGCGGCCGTCTTCAGATTGTACGCCTCATTCAACATCTCCTGCATGACTGCAACGTTTGTCGCGCTGTCGTCCACAGCCAGAATTTTGCTTTTAGATTCCACGATACTTTCCTTTCTTCATGAATGAGATCATTCCGGATTGGACATTCCATTTCCAGATCGATCCTCGTTCTCCGCCTATGTTCTATTCTTCCCATTGGACGGCACTGCGTCTACTCCTGCGCCGTTTCTTGCCTTTATCGGTAGTTCAAATGAGATTATCGCCCCGCCGGTCTCATTGTTCTCGGCCCAGATGCGACCCTTCTGCGAAAATATCAACTGTCGACATATCGCCAGACCCAATCCCGTGCCACCCGCGCCATTCTTGGTTGTGCTCGATTGCACGAACTTGTCGAATACCAGATCCAACTCTTCATGGGGAATCCCCGGACCGTGATCCCCCACGGACACGACGGCAGTGCCGTTCGAGGAGTGCATGCCGACTTCGATCGTCCCACTGGTGGGCGAAAACTTGACCGCATTGCTCAATAAATTGCGTATCACTTGTTTGGTACGCTCCGCATCCACCTCCGCGATCAGTCGGGTCTCCGAGCCGATGCAACGGATCGAGATATCGCGTTCCGAGGCCAGGGCGCCGAATTCTTCCGTCACCGATTGGACCAACTCGCAAATATCGGAATCCCTGAATTCGAACGTCATCGCTCCGGATTCGAGCTTGGCCAGATCGAGCAGATCGTTGAGCAATGAGAGAAGTGTCTGGCCGCTCTTGTGGATCATCTGGAAATAGTCAAGCAGCTTTTCGGGCCCGGCCGTTTCGTGTTTATTGATGCCAAATCCCGCAAAGCTGAGGATGCCGTGCAGCGGGGTGCGCAATTCGTGGGACACATTGGCCAGAAAAGCGCTCTTGGCGCGGTTGCTGGCCTCTGCCTTTTCCTTGGCCGCCCCGAGTTCGGCGGTCCGCACCTCGACTCTGTGTTCGAGGATTTCGTTGTGGCGACGGATGGTCTCCTCGGCGCGCTTCACCTCGGTGATGTCACGGACGATGCCGGTGAACACGCGGCGATCCCCCAGGCGGACTTCGCTGACGGAGAGATACATCGGGAAAGTCGTTCCATTTTTTCGCAGCCCCGTTTCCTCTCGCCCGCGGCCGATAATGTGAGGCTCACCGGTCTCGAGATAGCGAGAGATATACGTGTCGTGCTCGCTCGCATGCGGCGGAGGCGTCAACAGGGCGATGTTTTTTCCAATGATTTCGTCTGCCGTCCAGCCAAACATTTGGACCGCAGCGTGATTGTAGGATTCGATGATTCCCTGTTCGTTGATGATGATGATGCTGTCCGCGGCAGTGTCCAATATGGAACGAAGGCGGCCCTCTTTGTCCCGAAGTTCGCCAGTCCGCTTATCCGCCTCCTCCCGAGCCTTGAGCATGGCCTGGCTCACACGACACATGATCACCACGGCCCCGCCCAGCAAGAGAATCACAACAGCGGCGCTCCAGCCCTCCATATCGCTGGAGATGCCACTCTTGCGCAGTGCGGCCGACTCGTCATAGAGCAAAGCGAGACGCCAATTCGAGTCGCCCGGGATGGACACCGGCGAAGATAGCCCCTTGTATCGGTTGGCATGGAACAGCGCATCTCGTTTCTCGAAAAATTCACTGGCGCCTTCCTGTTTGAAACGTTCATGAAACCAGGGTTTCATGTCCTCTGGAAAGTCGTCGGACGTCACAATACTGCCATGATCGTTCGTCAGCAGAATGAGGTCTCCAAGACCGTTTTCTCCCAGAACTTTGGAGATTATGCTGCAAGGGACCATTCCCGCGACGATTCCTTCGAACTTCTCATCCGGGCGTATCGGAACGGAAAACACACGACCGACCTCGCCGATGCACAGCTCTACCGGTTCGCTGATCAACGCCCCCATCGACTGATCTTCAGAAAAAAGACGAATCTGCTCCACCTGGACCGCATATTCCTCTTCTTCGCGCTCCAGTGAATGAATTTCATCTATATCATGGGAGTCATCACCCCGTTCGAAACTTCGATAGGGTTGCTTTTCACCCGTAAAATCAGGTTTGATGACATATATTTCAGACAGGTGATGCTGATCATAATTAGCATCGTACAGTGCCTGCAGATAGTGTGATGAACCCTCATTGATATCCAGCAGTTGCGGATACAAACTCATCGTTCGCAGGCAGAGCCCGATCTGGGCGACATACTTTTCAAGGTGTTCCCTGGCGGCTATCAGTTTCAGGCGATGTCGATCGCGTACATGTTCCACGACCGTCTCTCGATGGCGGCGATTGTTCGACACGACGGAGGCCGCGATCACCAGTGCCGCGGCGACACTGATGATCTGGAACCACCAGAGACTTCTTAATATGAATATTCGTGTCGAACTCATTAGTTAATCCGAACAAGACGCATACATCGTCTTGTCTCAAGTAGTAATTTATAACTCATCATTCGGCCTGTGCTCCGGTCATCGAAAACACTTAATTTGTCTTCAAGCTTTGCTTGATTTCCACCTGCACACCGTCGATCTCTTTATTCGGCGTCATCGAGATCGGAACCTCAGCCGAGAAAATTGCCCCGCATTCCACGTTGCCTTCCGCCCATATCCGTCCATCCATGGCAGTCATCAATTGTCGACAGATCGACAGGCCCAATCCGGTTCCGCCGGCGCCTGTCCTCGTTCGACTCGATTGGACGAACTTGTC
>CAYXGR010000026.1:8241-13419 GCA_964464525.1 uncultured Planctomycetaceae bacterium | reverse complement strand
TCAAGCTTGGCCATGTCGAGGAGATCGTTCAGCAACGAGAGCAGCGTTCGACCGCTCTGATGGATTCTTCGGAAATAGCTGCGCAACTTATCCGGCTCGGCGATGTCATACTTGTTGATTCCGAAACCCGCGAAACTGAGAATGCCATGCAGCGGAGTTCTCAGTTCGTGGGAGACATTGGCGAGAAACGTACTCTTGGCTCGATTGCTGGCTTCGGCTTTTTCCTTGGCCGCCTCCAGTTCCGCCGTGCGCTCCTCGACCTTGCGCTCGAGGATCTCGCTGTGCTTGCGGATCATTTCCTCTGCTCGTTTTCGAACGGTGATGTCCCTTTTTATAGCGATGAAACGTATGACCTCTCCATTCGCGTCTTTCACGGGTGAGATGGTCATCTCCTCGGGATAAAGACTCCCATCCCGTCTTCGGTTGATCATTTCGCCGTGCCAATCATTTCCGGCGAGAACCGTCCCCCACAGCTTTTCGTAGAATGCCTTGTCGTGCTTGCCGGACTTGAAAATGGCGGTCCTGCGTCCGATAGCCTCCTCAGGTGTGTAGCCCACGGAGGTGGTAAACGCAGGATTGACGTATTCGATGATTCCATTGCGGCTGGTGACCATAATCGTATCGCCCGCTGCCTCGATCGCCGTCGTTCGCACACGCAAGGCCTCTTCCATGTGTTCGCGTTCAACGGCCGATGCCTCGATGTGGCGGCTGATCTTCAAACCGTAGGCAGTCACACCGAGCACCATGAGAACGATCAAACCGGCGATCAAGTATTCGAATTGGCGCATCGATCCGGCGGCAGCGGCCTGCTCGGAAAAATGTTTCTCCTGGATCGCCTGCACTTTTTGAATCAGGGAGTTGGCCGCCTTGGTGGCCTCATAGAATCTCTGATCCATGGTCGCCATCTGGGCGCCCGCCTCGTCCCGTCGCCCTTCCTCGAAATGGTGAAAGATGTTGCGTGAGGATTCGACCATGGACAGGATGGCCCGCTCCACCTTGTCCAGCTCTCTCAGAAGCGGCGTACCCAACTCGGGGGGTACGTTGTTCCGAAGATCCGACCGCGCTTCGGAGAGGTGCTCATTGAACCTGGAAAACGTATTCGTCAGACGGCCGGACATTGTTTTAACATCGGGCGTTTCAAATATGTCGTTCCCAGGCGCATTCACATCCGCCGCCATCAACGCCAGATGGGAGTATCGTCGCAATCGATCGGCCCAGACATGGTTGGTATCGACTGATGAAGCATAGACTTCCATCAGGCTATGTGTCACGAAGAGGCTGAATGACACGGTGACCAGATCGAAAGCGGCCAGAATGAAATAGAGATAGTGCCACTTGGGAGTACGATTACCGGATCGCGGAGGCAATGGATGCCGTTCAATTGTGGATTGGATCCCCTTCATGCAGCAGCCTCTTATCTGTTCTCGACTACCCCTGTCAATCGATGCATGCTTACGGCTGCATCAACATGAGATCCGACACGATTCCAACTACAGGCTCTTTCGCAATCATCATTCGACAATCGGCTATCTCGGCCAAAAGCCCGGAGGATGAAGTCTTAGAACTTCTCGTTACAGCCGACGCGTACTCCAGTAAAATTGACGAGACACTGTTAAAACGAAGTCGCAGGGTCATTGTCCGGTTGCTGGACACGGTTGCTGGGCACGGTTCCTGACAGATGGGGCTGGTTGCGACGCTTGCCGGATCGAATCAGTCTCCGGCCCTATCGACACTCAACGCCAATGGCGATGGATGCCGAGTTTCCTCATCTTGCTCTCGAGCGTCTTGGGCTTCAGGTTCAGAATGTGAGCCGCTCCCCCATTTCCAGATACCTTTCCATTGCAGCGGTTCAAGGCCCGGATGATGTGCTTGCGCGTTGCGTCTTCGAGCGAATCGATCCTTGAATCATCATTCGTAACCGCGTTATCCAGCGACCTCAACGCAGGCTGATTGTTGTTTGATGATGGATACCCGATTCCAAAGATATCCTGAGGCGCGGCGCCATTCCCACCAAAAGCGATATCCATCGGGAGATGTTCAGACTTGATGTGCCCGTTGTCGCATAGAATGACGGCGCGTTCGATGATGTTTCGGAGCTCGCGTACATTCCCGACCCAGCGATAGCGTTTGAACGCCCGAATCACCTCCTCGGTGATGATGGGAATCGGTTTGCACACGCGCTCGGCGCTGGAACGTACGAAATATTGGGCAAGCTCGGTGACATCATCTCCCCGATCGCGCAAGGGCGGAATATGTATCGGAAACGCATTCAACCTGAAAAGCAGGTCCGCACGAAACTGACCGCTCTTGACCATCTGTTCGAGATTCCGGTGGGTGGCCGCTATGATACGCACGTCGGTCTTCTGCGTCTTTACGCTGCCCACGCGCTCAAACTCCCCTTCCTCCAGAATACGCAGCAGGCGAACCTGCGTTTCCATCGGAATGTCTCCGATCTCGTCGAGGAGCAGCGTCCCGCCGTTGGCCAGTTCAAATCGGCCTTTATGGGTACCCGTCGCACCAGTGAATGCGCCGGCCTCGTGGCCGAACAATTCGCTTGAGACGAGTTCCGATGCCAATGCCGCACAGTTCACCGTGACAAAGCGTTTGCTCTGACGCCGGGAACGCGAGTGAATCGCCTGGGCGATCAACTCCTTGCCGGTTCCCGTCTCACCCAGAATCAGGACGGTCGCACCGGTCGATGCGACGCGTTCCGTCACTTCCAACAACCTGCGCATCACCGTGCTGGAGCCGATGATATCCTCGTATTCGCTTGCTTGGTTGACAGGTTCCGATTCACTGTTTGCATCCGCCGAGCCATCCACTTTGTCTATGGGTTCTTGATAGGACCCTATTTTATCGAGTGCGCGGGCAACAATTTGACCAATCTCGAACACAAGCGGCGCATCTTTCGAAGAATAGAACGCCAGTTCAGTATGTTGCACCGAGAACATGCCAATCAGATTGCCGTTTTTCAGCAGAAAGGAATGAATGCCTGAACTCATGCCCTCTTCGCCATGACTGGGAAGGCATTGAGCATCATTGTCGGTATGATAATCATCGATGACCTGAGCATTCCTATTGTATACGGCGGCCAATGTACGAATATCATCCGTGAGCGGCCCCTCATCGCACGGGGACTTGATGGAATGGCCCATGCGGTTTCGCCGGGCGACCCGGCGCCATAGCCGTTCCTTCTCGTTGAACAGCACGATGTTCAACCGAGTGAATTGCAGCCGATCCGCGGTGATCCGGTAAACCGCGTCGATCAGTTTGCGATAATCGTGTGCTTCAATGAAGCCCTCGGCGAAGCTCAACAGATATTGAGTGTCCTGCACAATCATGGCGTTCTTATTCTCCGTAGTGAAGACGCGACAATTCGTATCACCGCCAGGTATTCACGATCTAAGCACTGTAGTGCGCTCGTAACAATCGACATTTCTCACTCGAAGCCCGGGGTCAACCAACACGCGGATCTTCCGCGCATGATCAGACGCTCATCTCAAGATTTTCTGATGTCATTACCCGTGGCTCGAGCACGACTGCCGCCTGTGCGGATGGGGAAAATGAGAAGTGATCACCGATCAGGCTTCTTTCCCCCGGCGCGCCCGGCCCAATTCCTCATGCGTTTTCCATTCTACGCATCGGTTCCCGAGAATACAACACAATCCTCTAAATGGTTTCCAACAAGAGCAGCCAACTCCCTATATATCGGGAGTCCTTTTCATGTTTGAGGGCAATTCTACAGGAACAAAAGTCCTTATATTTCAGAAGTCGTCTTATTTGTGTTCGACTATCTGAAATCCGACGCGATCTTATGGGGCAGCCGATACTAACGCCGTGGTGTTCACGGCCGGCACTTGCCATGACTGGATGTGACAATGACGTGGTATTACGTCCCATAAATATGCAATGGACGAGACGTTATTGCACCCGATTTGTACAGGCGACAATGAGACCGTTCTGATCAATGCATGGCTCCCCTCCAGCGTTTTCTAATTCCACCCTGCTGATTCTGAAATTATCTGAATTCGCATAATTCTGGCTGCCACCGGATGATCCGATAACCCAAGTGTACGCGCTCACTCTCATTCCAACTCGCAACACCCCTTTGAGGGTGATGTCAGTCGATCCTCGTGGCTTCCCACAACCCAGGGTTGATCCACGATATCGGACATAGGATTGGCCCGTGTGTGATGGATCGTGATTTCGAGATTACGGCCCTGTAGTCTCAGAGGCCGCCCAATACATCTCCCAGCCAATCCATCAAAGTGCCTGTAGCAACCGCCATGGAAAATGCAACAGCGGTATGAATTCTGGGGGCATTCCAGGTTCGTTCCCATCAGGCTCCCGACGATTAAGAACATCAGCTTTTCCGCATATTCAAGTATTTGTCATTTCACTCGGTCATCTGCTGTTATCACGCGCTTCGAGGTTGCATTGGCTATCGGTCATTGCAGGGCGTAGGGGCGGTCACGATATCCAGTCCGGCTAGGGATATTGGACGGGAGACCGGGTGCTCTCTTTGCTGGAACAGACCGACGCATCCGAGCGAAATCTCTTCCTCGGAGAATTCAGTTTATCCCAATCTGAGTGGGTCTATGGGCGGCTCCTCATGTACAGATACACGGTCTTTTTTAGGTCGATCGGAGACTTGAGGGAACATTTGTTTGTGTGAAATGGAGTGAACTATATCGATGTCGGAAGGGAGTGGACGCGAGCCGCCCATTCAAGAAAACTTGGACCCATTTTTTTTCTAGGAGGTAGTGTGATGAAATCGAAACTGTTTCAACTGTCTATTGTAGGACTGTTGATCCTGGGCTGTGTTTCCACAGCGAACGCTCAGATCAACTTCACTGTGCAGGACAAAACACCGTTGGCGCGCTTTGGACCGGTCGATCCGGCGTACGGCTTCCCGATCTGGGCCGAGGGTTCGAACGGAACCATCGCGGAACTGTGCTTCGACACCACCGTGATCCCCGACCCGCTTGCCCCGGCTGACCCGCTGGCTGCCTGCCCGGTCTGCATCGACCCATTACTGGACCTGCCCGACGGGACTCTGCCGCTCTCTTTCCCCGACAACTTTACGGAGGAGGCCTTCTATATGCAGACCGTTGCGCTTATGGACACCAATGGGGGTGGTCGCGCAATTTTGGTTCTCGCCCTGGAGGCCGCGTTTGA
>CAYXGR010000026.1:0-8141 GCA_964464525.1 uncultured Planctomycetaceae bacterium | reverse complement strand
TGATGAAGGGAGCGTCGAGATTCGGCGCTGAGATCACTCGGGCCTCGTACAGGCGGAACGCAGCCGCCACGCACATCGACGTGTGGGCCAAGTCGGGCTCAACGTCCATGCTTGAAGTGAGCGGAGACAATTTTGGCGCGACGCCCATGCTCTCGGACGGCGCCGGAAACTTTTATGCCCATGTTGTACAATCCAGTGGGATGCCGATTCCGGCATCGGTCACCGTGACCAACGTGACAGACATGCCCGCGACTTCAGTGACCGCACCTCTGGCCGATGCGGTGGCCATTCCGGTGGCGACCTACGACCTGGACGCTGTCGATGCGGCCGGGAATCCCTCGCCGAAACTCACAATCACAACGACTTCCAGCAAGGCGGACGGTGGAACACAAGCGACCATGACGGTCAATGCCGGATCCTCCTCGCCGCCGGGCGGCCTGGCAACGCTCGCCGACGGAAGCATCAGCACGGCCATCGGTGGAGTCTTCGTGCCGCCGACCAAGGTGAGCGTCGCCTCCTCATTTGGAGGTACCACCGAGGTGCCGGTCGTTGTGATATCAACCACAGCGGTTCCGCTCGCCGATGCCGGGCCTGGCCAGGTAGCGGCCTTCGGAAGCACAGTCCTGCTCGATGGTAGCGGGTCCACCGGCATCATCGATACTTACACGTGGAGCCAGGTGGCCAACGGCGCGCCCACAGTGACGCTCGCTCCCGACCCCGCGGATCCCACGAATACCGCGAAGGCGAGCTTCACCATGCCCGCCGGTCCCAACAGTGTCCTGTTCGAGTTCACACTTGAAGTGGCAAGCCTCGCCGGATCCAGCCTCGGCACGATGACCGTAACGAACCCGATCATCGCCGATGCGGGTGGGGATCAGATCGTTGCGGCTGAGGCCATTGTCACGTTGGATGGGTGCGCTTCGGCCGGGTTCGGGCTCAACTACAGTTGGATCCAGACTGCTGGTCCGCCTGCAACTCTGTCGGATCCCGCTATTTGCAACCCGACCTTCACACTTCCGCTCGTCGGCGGACTGTTGACCTTCGAGCTTACCGTGACGGGACCGGGTGGTACGCAAGTCGCGACTACGAACGTGAATGGTCCGGCCGGCCGACCCGCGGCCCTCACCTCTGGTAATCAGACCGTCTTGGTGGGCGAAGTCGTTCAACTCGACGGTGGTCCATCACTCGGCACAATCACGACCTGGACGTGGACTCAGCTCATTGGAGACACGGCCAACCTGGGGATCCTCCAGCCGTTCGGGGCGATCGATTTTGCAAGCGGTTCAAATGTACCCGATCCGGTCTTTATCTTTCCGGCTATTGCTCAAACACTCCGGTTCCAGCTCGTTGTCAGCGGACCGGGTGGTGTGAGTGATCCGGTTACCGTAGACATTGTCGCGGCGGACCCGTTCATACCGGACACGATCACCATCGATCCGGGCAAGGCCCAGTATGACAGCGGCAAGAACGAGTGGAAGATAGAAGGGATGACCACGGGTCTCGGACCGAATAATGTCATCGCCGTCTGGCTTTCACCACCGTTCGACGCGGCCAACGCGATCGGCTCCGCAGTCGTGGATGCCGCGGGCAAGTGGAAAATCCAGGGAGGAATTGCGGCAGGCGGCCCGAAGGATCCAACCGTCGCCGGCGCGCCCACCGTGCTCACCGCCGCATCCACGGCCGGGGGTTCCGGTTCTGGAGGCTTCACGATCAAGTAATCCGATAACGGATATTCGAATGAAACCCCCCTTCTTCATTCGATTCCGATGCGAACGATATGGAATCGAATGACAAAGACAGGCTCCCGCGGAACGCCTTGGTGATCCGCGGGAGTCGCTTTTTCAGGGTGTTCGAATAGGTATCCTTATCGCTTCACTTTCCGGACGACAGAGCCTTACATAAGGGTTATGGATGCACAATAGTTGTACTCTGAACCCACAATTATGGAATCGAATCACGCAGAGCGATCGACGAGATTGTTAAGGGACGGATTTCCCCTCGTAATCGACATTCCCCCAAATGAAGGGATTTAGTTCCCTATCAATCAGTGCCGGATACCGCGCTCACTGAATCAAATTATCAGACATCCCGAATCTCTGATCCGATATGTGGAACCCCTTCATTCCAAATTATGGATTCCCTCTTTCTCCCATTGGATTCAAGGGAATCGACATGCATAGACTGAGAGACATGGAATCGTACTGAATCGACCGTATCCCTTTGTGTAGACGGCTTTCGCATTCAGAATGTCGTGCCAAGTGACCCGGTCGTACTGGAATAGACAGTTGATTAGCTGACATCGATTCCAGAAGTCGCGTACGGACGAGAAGGGGGCACCCCAATTACACCATCGATCACTGGAAATGTTTGCCTGGAAACGGGTGTGGCTGGAAATATGGCCTACAAATTGCTGAGTGTAGCTCTGAGCCGTGAAAGTGCGCGCTTAAGAAACGTGTGGAAAGTGCCGGCATGATCGCTCGAGGAGGCAATCAAAACACGAAGGGCGCCGTCCAGCAAGTGCTGTGCGGACTCCTCATGCTTCTGGTGCTCGGAAGCCCGGGGTCGTCTGCAACCGCTGAATTGCGGGTGCGCTGGCGTAGCGGGGGAGGTCCGCGAACCGCGAAACCGGCCAAACAGACCGCCAGGCTCATCGAAAATCTCACTCCCCAACTCGGACAACGTCACATTGTGGTCCAATTCGGAGGCCCGATAGGCCCCGCCGAGCGTGCCAGGCTCGAATCGGGCGGCGTACAACTGCTCAATTCCGTCGGCGATAATGCCTACTTTGCCTGTCTCTCATCATCCAAAAAAATCTTTCCCCGCACCCTGGAAGGCGTACGCTCACTTGCGGACGCCATGCCGGTCGAGGCGAACTGGAAACTCCATCCGCACCTTGCCGCCGGACGAACGCCGATGTGGGCCGCTGTCGACAATAACGCCGCCGGCGAAGTCGTTTTTGGAGCCTATGTGTTGTTCCACCCGGACGTGCCGCTCGTGCCCGACGGGTTAAATGCAATCGTGCGGCATGGCGGCACGGTTCGATCGGAATTGCCTTCGATCAACGGTCTGGTCGTCGAATTGACGCAGTCGCAAATAACCGCCCTCTCCAGAGAGGACATCGTCGAATACGCGGAGCCGGCGCTGCCGCAACTCAGTCCCTTGAACAACGACAATCGTCGCCAAACCGGCGCCGATATCGCTCAGGCCGCGCCCTTCAACCTCGATGGATCCGGCATCACCGTCCTGCTCTACGACGCGGGAAGGGCGGGCGGGACTGGCGGCGGGAATTTCGGCCAGATACACCCGGACTACAGCAGTCGACTAACCTTCGGTGACACGGCGCCATTCTCTGCGCACGCCGCGCACGTTGCCGGGACCATCGGCGGCGATGGCTCTAGCAGTGTTGCCGGGCTTTATCGCGGAATGGCCCCCGGCGTCACGATGTTGTCCTACGGATTTGAGAGCGACGGCACGAATGTTTTTCTGTATTCCAACCCTGGCGACCTGCAGACGGACTATACCGATGCCATCATGCTCGGGGCCGACATTTCCAACAACTCGATTGGTACGAACACATGTTCGAACGGCTTCCCCTGTGCCATCACCGGGGACTATGGCGTCACATCGGCCCTCATCGACGCCATCGTCGCGGGCAGTCTCGGCTCGCCCTTCCGCGTCATTTGGGCGAACGGAAATGAGCGAACCTGCACCACCTGTCCGCTCGTGGATCGACCCGCAAGTGGCTACCACTCCACAGCGCCGCCGTCGGGCGCAAAGAATCATGTATCCGTCGGGGCCATCAACTCAAACGACGACACGATGACAACCTTTTCCAGTTGGGGACCGACCGACGACGGACGTCTCAAGCCGGATATCGTCGCGCCGGGCTGCCAGTCAACGGACGACTTGGCCGTCACATCGACGAATACGGGACTTGGTCTTTTCGGCTATTCCCTGATGTGCGGAACCTCCATGGCGACACCCACGGTGACCGGTCTCTCCGCCCTGCTCCTTCAGGACTATCGCGTTCAGTTCCCCGGCCAACCCGATTTTCGAAACTCAACCCTGAAGATCCTGCTCGCCCAGAATGCCGTCGATCTTGGCAATACCGGCCCGGACTATCAAAACGGCTACGGTTCCGTTCGAATTGAACCCACCATCAACTCCATGCGCACGGGCGGTTTTCTCGAGAACCAGGTGGCGCAAGGACAGACTTTCAGTATCCCGATCACGGTTCAAGCCGGCGACACGGAACTGAAAGTCACCCTGGCATGGGACGATGCCCCGGGCACGCCCAATGTCGATCCGGCACTGGTCAACGATCTTGACCTCCAAGTCTTCTCGCCGTCCTCGGTGCGGCACTATCCGTGGATACTCGATCCCGCGAATCCGGAACTGCCGGCCACCGCCTGTGTCGGCGGCGGCTGCACGATGGCGGACGAAGATCACATCAACAACATCGAACAGGTCGTGGTCAACAATCCCGAAGTCGGCGTCTGGACGATCGAGGTCATGGGCACGAACGTGCCGACCGGGCCGCAGTCGTTTTCGCTGGTGGGATCGCCTCCGATCGAGGTCGATCCTGTTCTCGCCCTGACGCCGAGTAATACAAATGTTCCTGCGGGGACCATGCACACCGTCACCGCGAGCGCCCATCAGGGCTTTCGCCGCGATCCGGCCATGCCGTTCGCACCCATTACCAACACACTCGTAACTTTCAACGTGATCTCCGGCCCCAACGTGGGCATGACCGGCACTGCGACGACCGATGCCAACGGGTTGGCCACCTTCACCTACACCGGGGCCAATGTCGTGGGGACCGATCAGATTCAGGCGAGCTTTGACGACGCCGGCACCACGCGATTCTCCAATACCGCGACGGCGAATTGGGTGGCCGGCTCGATCACGCTCTCGCCTACGACGGCAACGCCTTCGGAGTGCATGGGACACACCTTGACTGCGACGGTCATGCAGGGGGCGGCGCCGGCATTGCCGATCGTCGGCGCGACCGTGACCTTCAACGTCCTCTCCGGTCCCAACGCGAGTCTCAGCGGGACCGCCGTGACCGACGCAAGTGGCATCGCCTCGTTCAACTACCCCGGCACCGGAGGCACGGGGACCGATCAGATTCAAGCCTCATTCGTCGATGTAGCCATGACGCAACTCTCAAATACAGTCGATGCAATCTGGCAGGCGAGCACGACGGGCAATGATTGCAACTTCAACGGTATCCCCGACGAATGCGAAGTCGGTGGCGTTCTGGACTGCAACGCGAACGGCATACCGGACCTCTGCGATCTGTCGCCGAATCTGACATTCGGCACGTTCGTCAGCAACGCGGTCGATGCGAATCCATCCGACGTCATCTCCGCCAATCTCAATGCGGACGCCTTTCCGGATCTCGTCACCTCCAGCAATACGAATTCAACCGTGACGGTCAAGATCAATAACGGTGACGGCACCTTCGCTGCCGGCGTCGACTATTCCATCGATGGATCATCGCCCGGCATCGCGGCGGCGGATATGGATGGAGACGGCGACATCGACCTGGCCGCAGTAACCAACAGAGACACGGTCTCGGTGCTCATGAACAATGGCAACGGAACCTATGCCGCTGAAATAGTCTATAACACGCTTGGCAACACGCCTTCGTCCATCGCGGCGGGTGATCTCGACGGCATCAACGGTCCGGACCTGGTAATCACCAACATCAAGGATGACGGAGTTCACTTCTTTGTTTCGGTCATGCTCAACAGTGGCACCGGCACATTTCCAACCTCCGTCCCCTATATCGTGTCAGCCAATGCGGCATTCGGCGACCGACCGGAAGAGGTGATGATCGCCGATCTCGACGGGATCAACGGACCAGACCTGGCCGTCGCCAACAAGCAATCCAATTCGATCTCCATTCTGCTCAATAACGGAGATGGAACATTTCCGGCTAGCCCGCCCATCATTTTTGTTGGAACGCAGCCCAACTCACTCACAGCAGGCGATTGGGATGGCGATGGAGATCAGGACTTGGCCGTAGCCAATTCTGGTAACGACACCGTCACTATTCTGATCAACAACAACAACAGCGGCTCGTTCCCGACCCGGAGCACGCTCACCGTCGGCACGCCGGTCATCATCGACGCACCCGATTCGATCCTGGCCGACGACCTCGACGGTGACGGCGATCTGGATCTGGCCGTCGCCAATATCGGTCGTCTCCCGCCTGCCAATATCCCAGGAACCACGGTCTCTATATTTATCAACCACGGCGATGGCAACTTTACCCCGCTGACCACCGATCCGACGGTCGCCGACTTTCCGACATCGATTACGTCCGGCGACTTTGATCAGGATGGAGATTCGGACCTTGCGACGGCCCACGTGGATACAACCGCGGGCCCAGGCACAGGCGTAGTCTCGGTACTGGACAACGCGGTTTCACAGTTAAGCTTGGACTGCAATAGTGATGGGATTCCCGACGAGTGCCAGGGTCCGTCTGCAAACGCGGGTGCAGACGTTACTGCGTGCATCCAGACTACAACCAGCGTCACAGTGGGCGGCTCGCCGACATCCTGTGGTGGTCAGGCACCGTTCAGCTATGCATGGACCGGTACCGGCGCCGTCTTCCTCAATAATACAACCATCGCCAACCCCATATTCGATGTCACGGCCGCGGCTGTGGCCGGTGGCGGCACCTTCCAGGTTTGTGTGGAGGTGACCGACAGTTCCACCCCCACGCCCCTGGTCGGGACCGATTGTGCCAAGATTGATCTCGCCTCCGATCAGTTGATGGTAACAGTCGAACTGGCCCCGACGATCAACACGGGGATCATGGCCCTCCCCACACTCACACGCTGCATCGATTTCGAATTATTCGACTGTAACGGTTCATCAATCACAATCACCTCGGAAATAACCTTCAACGTACAGTCGGGTATGCCCACGACCGGCTCGGACGTGATAACGCTTCCCACTTGCACGCGTTACACCTGCATCACTGCCCGAGACAGGTTTCACACAACGCGACGGACGGACAACGACGACTTCGGTATGACTCCCATTATCGGCACCCAATACGTCGCGGATTTCAGCGACCAGACCGGATCAGGTGGCGATAACGATTCCCTTATAGGCGGTGACCTGAATACGGACGGTTTAATCGATATTCTCGATTTTGCCATCTTCGTCAATCGGGTTAATGGCACGGGATTTGCTGATGGGAATACTACGTGTGCGACGGCCTCGCCCCACGCGGACATCAGTGGAAATGGAGTGGTAGGAGTTGAAGACTTCACATTCATCATGATCAACTTTCTATCGGAAACTGCGAAAAGTGAACCCAATTGTTGCGGCAACCCCGGGCTATCGCTTGGCTCGATAACGCAAGCGCCGCTTAGAGAAATAACGCTGGAAGAGCTGAAAAGGCGGGGTCTCGACGAATTGGCCGCCGCCGACCTGGATCACAATGGAATCCTGGACCAGTTTGATATCGCGGCACTGCTACTGAATCCGCCGCCAGGACACCTGAATATTCGCCCACTCAGCAGCACGGGCCTGATGGAAAGCAAACGGTAGATTCCTGAAATATAAGGAATCCGAGGAGTTGTAAGGAAGACTGTTTCAGGATCGGAGCGCCGCCATGGAAGCGTGCCTCCGGGGGGAATAGTTGCCATTTTTCGTTGACGTATGACTTGACTGTTGCGGTCCAAGTGGCCTCGAAAGGAGCATTCCGATGAGTAATCGATTCACACTAGTCATGGCACTGGCCCTCCTGGGGGCCGCATCGGCGGCACAGGCCCAGACCACGTTGACCTGTACGCCAGACGCGACCTGCTACAACACCATCGGGGCGACGGTAACGGTCACCCTCGACCTGACAGCGGACGCCACGACGCCCGCAACCATCGTCGGCGGCCAGTTCTTCCTGACATACAACAGCACGAATCTCACGTTCGCCAGCGCAACAGCCTCCGCGCCGTGGACCGAACAGATTTTTATCGATTCGTCCGTCCCCGGCCTACTGAGCTACGCAGTGGGGCTCCCAGCGGGGGGAGGCGGCACGGGAGCCACCTCCGGCCCGATGGTCACCCTGACATTCACCACCGCGGCGGAAGTGTGCAGCACGCTCGGCTTGGTGGCGTTTGACG